>SOKK01000056.1 GCA_004374725.1 Patescibacteria group bacterium
AGAGACCAAACGCTATAACAATCAAAGGACCAAAATATAAAGAAACATAGTTCGGCGATTCATAAATCACCCGTACCCTGCCATCCATCAAGAGATCTCCAGTGAAATATTGTATCAAACCATAAAATGCTAACACCACTCCTGGGATAATCATCAAATAAAACATTTTCTTCAAATCTTCCAACTTGCCTAAAACAAAAATCAAGAGATAAAAATAAATCAAGGGGTCAAAGAACCAGGCCTTAACAATCCCTAAACTCAACCGCCGATCATCAGAAACAATTACTCCGACCATCGCTGTTACAAAAAGAATTAAAGCTAGAATATGCAATCCTTTAGCTTTATTCCAGAAGGTCTCCACCATTTTCTTTAGCGTCCTAGATCTAGACTTTGATTTCAAAAGAACACTCCCCGCTTTAAAAAGAGCAACAGCAAAAACAAGATAGATAGACAACTCTAAAAAGGTTGTCGGTATCCAACTAATTTGAGCGCGCAAAAGATAACTAGGCAGCAATGCGGGGATTAATAAAACTCCCCACTTCAAATCATGCAAGGTTAGAAGGAAAACAATAACCAGCCCAAAAAGAAAACCCAAGAGAAGAAAATAATCAAACATAGAATTAAGTCAAACGTTAAATGTAAAATATTAAAAGTAGAACTAAACCTTAAGCTTTACCAAATAGTTTACTAGCACGAAATACCATAGCTACTAAAATCCAGAAAATTATCATTAGATAAGGATAGAGTAAATCATTAACAAAGAAGGAGTGAGCAAGTAAGCCCAAGAAGCTAACAAAAATTGCAAAGGATAACTTCTTCTGTGTTTCTAACTGATTCTTGACTATCAACCTAAAGTTCTTTTTCAGAATCACAAAATAGAGGTAAAGATAAAATAAAAGGCCAACAATTCCCGTTGTTGCTAAAATTGTCAGCAAACTGCTATCCGCACCTGTGGTTGATCTAATCACTTTATCCTTTTTTTCAATAAAACCTAATTTCTCCTGTGTATAACGATAAGTATTATACCCCACCCCAACAATCGGACTAGTTTTCACAATTTGGAAAGCCCGGTCCCAAGAGTGAAGACGAGACTTAGCAGTAACATCCAAGCTTACTGCTCCCCCTACACGTTCCTGCAACCGCGGGACAAAAATTGTTACCAAAGTAAAAGCAACTAAACAGATGACTAATAACTTCCTTGCATAAACCACTCCCCAAATCAAAAGAACTAGCAAGAAAACTAGGTAAGCACTCCGAGAATAGGTCAAAATAGTTGCAACCGCAAAAATTATTCCAGCAAGAATCAAAGCTAGTCTTGCTTGTTGATCCTTTCTCAGATAATAGTACAAACCTAAGACCAAACTAAAACAAAGTGCAAAGAATCCGCCAATGAAGTTTGGATCAAACCAAGTTGAAAGCAATCTTCCCCGATGAGGATCCCAGCCAGCTTCTTGCATAAACCCAAAGTTGGGAACGAAGACCAGCTGCAAAAACCCCAAAATAGCCAACAGAGTTCCCATCCCAATAATCACCTTAAGGTAGTGAATCACGAGCTCCTTAGTTCGCATTAAATCCAAAGCAAGGAAGAACAAAAGCAAGTATTCTACCCAGCGAATTAAGTAAAGTCCACTTTTGAGCACGAGGGGCAAATCCAGCGAACGCAAAGCAAAAATTAAACCAAGAACCATCCAACCAACAAATAGAATTAAAATTTTGTCTAAAGATGTTTTTTTAAACCGTTCTTTGTGATAAACCTTATGAAAAACCCAACCTAAAACAACAATCGGAATTAAAAGATCGAGGAACAAAACCTCATCACGACCTCCAACATCAAGAGGGACTCTACCTAACTGCCCAATCACAATCAAAAGCAAAATTAAATAAAATCCAAAGCGTGGACTCAGGAAAGCAAATCCCGCAAACACACCGCCCAAAATAAAAAAGAGGATACTCCAATCAACTGCTACTCCAAAACCTGCCGCTCCTCCCAGAATTCCAAAGAGCAGAATGAATAGAATTTTTTTCAGCAAGTTACTTTGTAAAAATTGAGTTAATTGCACGATAAGGAAAACGAATTATTTTTAAAAGGAAAGCATTAAGAATTGAATGATGTTTAGCCCAAAAATAATCTTGCGATTGGTAGTAAACTTTCTTGCGCTCTTTACTCTTGGCAACACTCTTGCCACCCAAATGAATAATCTCCGCATCGGGATAATAAATCACCTTTGCTCCTTTTTGCTTTGCTTTCAAGCATAAATCAATATCTTCAAAATACATAAAAATCTTCTCATCAAAACCTTTAAGTTCATCAAATAAAGGTTTTCTAATTACCAATGCTGCTCCTGTTACCCAATCGACTTCTCTGAGTCTATCAAAATCCCAGAAGTCTAAGCTTACTCTCTGGGCAATCCCTCTAAGCCAACCAGATTTTGAAACTAACGGCTTAAATAGTTTAAATAGTTTTTCTAAAATCATTTTAGAAACCGTGGGGCGGTAGTTAATCAATCCGGGTTGGACAGTTTTCCGATCCTCCAAAAGCAACTTCGGAACCAGAATTCCCACCGAACGTTCTTCTAAGTACCAAATGATTTTTTTGATTGCTTGGTTTAAAACAATTGTGTCAGAGTTTAAGAAGAACAAATAGTCCCCAGTAGCTCTCTTTGCCCCCTCGTTGTTTCCTCCACCAAAACCAAGATTCACTTTATTCTCAATTAACTTCACTTGAGGAAAACCCTCTTTTACCATTTCGGCGCTTTTATCAGCGGAGTGATTGTCAACAACAATTACTTCTAACTTAGAAACGGGGAGGTTTCTAGTAGTCGCAAAAACCGATTGAAGGGTTTGTTTCAAGTAATCCTTGGTATTCCAGTTAACGATAATGATTGAGAGTTTCATAAGGAAAGGTTAAAGGTGAGAGGTGAAAATTGATGGTTGGTTTAGTTTATACCAAAGGAGATGTCCGAGCCTCTACGAAGTAATTATATTTGCAGACTAGTGGCTAGAACTGGCAAAAAAGAACAAGCCTCGCTAAGAAGAAGGTGGGGCTTTTTTCTATTTAATTTTAACCGGTTTTAGTAGAACAGTTCTAATCAATTGCTTATCAATCACTCTAAATAGATATAACAAAACAAAATAAACTATTCCGCCAGCGAGAATTGGAATAATCAAATTATAACCGGCAAGGAAATAAATCACTACTCCCATTACACCCGTTGCGACTAAAATCTTCAAAGGATTAAGAAGTTTTGGCCAAAGTTTGAGTTCCCGTCCAACCATCACCGTCATCAAAATCAAAACCAAACCTTCTGTAATCAAAGTTGC
>SOKK01000102.1 GCA_004374725.1 Patescibacteria group bacterium
GACTCCCTTCAAAATGCTTTAAGCGCTTCTCACTGCTTAAAAGTTCAAAAAGTCGACTTCTTGTTTTTTCATCTTCCTTTAAAAATTGAGTTAAACGACTACTACAATGATCACTAAATAAAACTCCCAAATTTTCCCTTAGCTCATTTAAGTAATGGAATAGTTGCTCTGGTTGATTTAAATCTAAGCTCTCATAGCGCTCCTTAAATTCTTTAATTTGTTCCATTTCAGAAATTAAACTCAAAAGAAGATTGACTTCCTGATCCTCAAGATCACTTGCTCCCTTTACAAGCTTACCCAGAATCTTGCCAATTTCATTTTCTCCTTTTTCTATTAATTCAGGAGAGACCTGAAAAAGAGTTTTCGTTCTGCTAATTAAATCAGGATTAATTTTTTCATCTTCTCGCAGTTTGTAGGTTCTCCCCTCATCAAGATTAAAGGGATAACCCTCAGAGGGAAAACTATACCCATCAAGATCATCCGAGCGATCCTCAAGCTTTTCTAAATAATCCTTAACCTCTCTAAAACTCATTCCAATCGGACGGTAAGAGATATAAATCATTTCTGCAAGAATTCCCCTGTCTTCTGCCGGAAGAATATTTTCAACTGGTTGATTAGTAAAGAAATCAGCCCTTAAGTTATTAATTTTCTCAATTAACTCTTTTTTTTCTTCGTGAGATTTTGTTTCTCTATATCTCTCAAAAATTATTGGGGTAACAGTTCCTATTTCATCTAAAAGCTCAAAAACACTTTCTGATTCTTCTTTAAGAGAAAAATTGTCAACCTGATCAAGGGTTTCCAAAACTGTATTAAATTGATAGGGATAATTATGCAACAATCTTTTAAAGAAAGCGGGGGCTTTTTGATCTTCCATATAATCTTTAATCAGCCCAACACCTTCCGGAAGAAGATAAGAAAGTTTCTCCAAAGTCAGAATTCCTCTTTTTGCTAGATAATCTAATTCTTCTTTGTAATTACCAGACAGAAGAGAGTGAGTCTTTGGCTTTCCCATCAAACCTGCAAAGTTAGTAAAACTAAGCTCTGAAAGTAATAATTGATCCCCCCTCTCAATTCTTAAAGAACAAGTTTTTTCCAGCTTATTAAAGTTATCCAAAACAAATTCTAGTTCTTTGACCCTTTCAATTAAATAATTATTTGTTTTGACCTGAAAATCCCGCTCCCCTTCCAGCATTTCATATCTGGCGAGAGCTTCTAAGAGACCTAAAGTCTGCTTATTGGTTTTAGTTCTATTTTCAGATGAAGCCATTCTCTCCAATCTATCAATTAAAGCTAAAGCCATTTCTTGATAAAAAGGTACTTCCACTGAAGAATTTCTTTCTAAGTCACCAGAAACTGCTATGGAGCCAGAGGGAATTTTTCCATCCAAAACAAAATACTTTAAGGCAAGTGATTGTTCAGCTATCGAAAGGTTAGTTGGCTCTAAAAGTTCAGTAAGATTAGAAAAGATTGCAATATTCTCCCAGCGCACTCTAAAATATTCATCCCCCAAACCTTTTAAATATAGTTCTAGAGCAATCCCTTGAAGTTCAGGATCTCTTTTACTAAGCTCTATCAAAGATTTTAATGAGTAAATGGTTCCCAGACGAATTGCTGAATTGCCACTTTTTAAACCTGCTTGATATAATTCAAGATATTTATTCAAATCTAGTTTTGCCAAAGCAGCTAATGTTGGAGCAGTCCCCGAAACAGCTCCGGCATGCCTGTTTCTTAAACCTTCTCGATATAGCTCAAGATATTTATCTAGATCCAATTTTGCCAAAGATCCCAATGTTCTGGCAGTTGTAATGGCGACAAACTGCTCGCGACTTTCCAAACCTTTTTGATATAGCTCAAGATATTTATTCAAATCTAGTTCCGCTAAAGCACCCAGAGACTCGGCAGTTTCCTGAATCGTACTTCTGTCTTCGAAACCTTTTTGATACAGCTTTATGACAGTTTCTTTAAGTTCAGGATTATCTTTAATAATTTCAGTCGAGCTCAAAGACTCAATAATCCCCCACTGCTCATAATGATCACTGTTCAACAGACCTTTTTCGCATAGTTCCATGACAGTGCTCTTCAATTCAGGATTTTCTTTGCCAAGTTCTACTAAAGGACCCAGGGCCCTAGCAGTTCCCCGGCGGACATCCTCATTATCACTACCTAAACCTTTTTGATACAGTTTAATAATAGTTTCTCCAAGATTGGGTTTTACTCTACTAAGCTCTACTAAAGAACCTAGAGTTTTAGCAGTTTTCAAACGAGTTTCCGAATCAACACTTTCCAAACCTTTTTGATACAACTCAAGATATTTATCTAAATCTAACTTCGCTAAAGCACCTAAATTTTCAGAAGCTTCCCAACAGACATATTGATTTTCGTCTTCCAATCCTTTTTGTTCCTGATACAACCTTAAAAGACAAAAAGTATATTCAAGGTTCTCCACTCTGTCCTCCTCCCACTCTTTCAACTCCTCAATAAATGCATCAAAATCAAACCCTTTTTCAAAATCACCTTCATTAACAAAATCCTTAAGGATTTCTTCTGGATCCACGGGGTTTTCTATTTGCTCAATCTTTGAAATCTCGGCATTCATTAATTACTTTTATTTTTATTAAACAAATGTTCTTGGTCACAGATTTCATATCACTCCCACTTATTCGAGAGCAGGTATTAATCACCTAATAAAACCCACCTGAAGAATAAAACGGGTTTACCTCATCTTTCGGCCGGTAACCCTCACCGGTCTTAAACGGTGTTACATAATCATAGCGCACACCTTGAGTAGTTGAAGCCCTGAAGTCACTTTCCGTCAAAGGTGGCAAGCCTTGTTGGGCACGCATCTTGTTTAACTCTTCCAAGA
Organism: Patescibacteria group bacterium; assembly: GCA_004374725.1. Classification (GTDB taxonomy): domain Bacteria; phylum Patescibacteriota; class SOKK01; order SOKK01; family SOKK01; genus SOKK01. Next base: position 2,864 of record SOKK01000102.1, read on the forward strand.
AATCCGAACTTGGAACATACCCTTCAGAATCAATTTGAGCAGAGTTTTGCTGTTGCGCAGCAATAATCGCATTCAATTCTGTTTGACTAACGTTAAATTTGAAAGTGATTATGTTACTAAAATTAGTTGAAGTATCTTGAGCACGAACTTCGAGAGTATGATCACCCAAGACAGCCGGCTTCATAATATTCAAACTGACTCTTGCCGGACTCAACGCTGACATCTTGCCCCCAAAGGACTGCCAGGTCTTCGCTTTGTCATAACGATATTGAACTGTGGCAATATTACTATCAGAAACATCAGTATATTCTACAACATTGCGATTATTCGTATCGTCAGTGATCGTTCCGGGAACTTCAATCGAAACTGTCTTCTCGGTTGGTTTTGCTTCAAACTTCGGCCCAACATTATCAAAACTCAAAGCATAAGCTGGATTGACAATCCCAT
>SOKK01000035.1 GCA_004374725.1 Patescibacteria group bacterium
CCTCTCGGCAAGGGCTTACCATCGGGTTTTGAAAGTAGCGCGGACAATTGCGGATTTAGAAGGAAGTGGAAAAATAAAACCCCAGCATATTGCCGAGGCCCTTCAGTACCGGCAGAATCATTGAGGTTTGAAAAACTCCCCTGTTGTCTTAAAGAGGAGTTTTATTACTGTGTTGTAGGGCAGTCTATCCCCCTGTCAAATTAGCAATCCAATTTGTCACCGGGTCCAACCAACTCGTCTTCGAGATTATCAGCCCTACTCCGATAAGAATTGCGACAATTAGAATAAAAATCCAGGAAAGTTTTTTAATATCCTTAATAACTATCTTCCGTTCAGGACTTGTGTCTTTGGCTTCTTTTTTGGGGGGAACTTTGGTTGTTTCTTTGACTTCCTTCTTTTCTGGTTTTTCTTTGCTGCTCTGCTCCTCGGCCTGTTTTTGAGCAAGGAGTTGCTTTCTTCTGCGCTTGAGACGTTCTTTTTGCCGTCTCTTTTTACTCTTCTTTCTCTTCTTTTTTGACATTGTTTGAAATTAGTTCAGTTTCATTATACAGTAATTACTAACTAGTAAGCAAGGATTTCCTAGATCTTCCCCTTTATCTTTCTTGCTTTTTCCTGTATAATACAACCTGAAATAATCTTTTGAAGATGCTTAGCTTTATTGAAGAAAATCAAAGCAATTTAATTCTGATTCTGCTAATTGCAGGAATCGCACTTTTAGTATGGGTGGTTTATCTACAGGTGCGATTGTATCTAGCCAGTAAACGACACCGGCAAATTCTAAAGGGTGTTAAGATTGGTAACTTGGAAGAAGCTCTTTTGGAGCAAGTCAAGAAAATTGAGAAAAATAGTGCTGATATCAAAGAACTGTCAGAGTTTGCTCAAGAAATTAGTGACACTGCTGATATTTGCATTAAAAAAGTTGCTTTGATTCGTTTTAATCCCTTTGAAGATGCTGGCGGAGATCAAAGCTTTGCTGTAGAAGTCTTGGATACTTTTGACAACGGCGTGATCATTTCTAGTTTGCATAGTCGTGATGGTACGAGGGTCTATGCGAAACCAATTACAAAAGGTCGGACCAAGCATCATCTTTCCGATGAGGAAAAAGCTGTCCTTAAGAAAGCGATTGAAGGGAAATAACAGGTAAGAGGGTAGAGGTTAGAGGTAGAGATAAGGTACTACCTTTCACCTCTGACTTGTTACCTCTAACCTGATTCATGTTTAAGACCAAGTTACCAGAACCGCCAAAGAAAGACATTGAAACTATCCTTGAGGCCTCTGTTGATGTCAAGGGGAATTTAAAAAGCGATGGCAATGTTAAAGTTGATGGAAAGCTAGAAGGAGAAGTAAAGGTTAAGGGCCATTTGATTGCAGGTGATCCTGCTGAGATTAAAGGAAATGTTACTTGTAACAGCGCTTTGATTTCAGGAACAATTGATGGGAATGTTAAAGTCAAGGGACTTTTGGAACTCACAGAAACTGCCAAAGTTATTGGTGATATTGAGACCGGCAGCTTAAAAATTGCTGAAGGAGCAATCTTTATTGGCGGTTGCAAAATGCCTGAACCTGAAGAGGAGAAACCAAAGAAAAAACTTCTAAGTGGAGCTGATAAGAAGGAAAAATCTAGTGTTGAAGAGAAGGAAAAAATCACACCTGAGGAAATTAAAATTGAACCGGGAGATGAAGTATAGAAATGAGGAATGGAGCATGGAGCATGGAGAATGGAGAATGTGCGATAAAAGATAGAGGATGTAAAAATGTAATACAGACACCTGACACCTGATAATTATTCCAATGATCATTCCGGTTATTATCTACATTTTATTCTTGATTGTTTATATCGTCTTTGCTTTGTTTGCGGTTTACCATGTACGGAGATTTGGATTTATTGGAGATGCAACAAGGTATGTGACGATTATTTTTGTTATTCTTTCACTTGCAATAATCATTTTCACGGCATTTTATATTTTCAGTGTCGGTTGGGATCAAAGTTTTGACTTTTCAATTTTTGGTTTCTAAAATGATTAAACTCGAAAGGCGCTTTCCGGGACAACGTGATGAAGAAGTAACTGTACTTCTAGCGAGGGTGCATTGGTTCAGGTTTTTGGGGCACATTTTTTTGACCTTACTTTTGGCTATAATTTGGTTTGTGGCACTTTTTCTGTTGCAGGCATACTTGTCAGCGTTTCTGACTGGAATGTGGGGACAGGTGTTCGTCCTTTTCTCTGGCGCTTATTTCCTGTTTGTTCTCTTATTTTTGTTCATTGGCTGGTTGAACTACTACCTTGATGTTTGGATTGTTACTAATGAGCGTTTGATTGATATTGATCAAAAAAGCCTCTTTGATCGCTCGGTTTCCCAGCTGAGCTTAAGGAAAATTCAAAATGTCAGAGCAGAAGTGAAAGGAATTTTACCGACGCTTTTGCGTTTCGGAGATGTAGACGTTGAATCGGCGGGGGCGGATGTTGGGAGGTTTAGTTTCCGCAGCATTCCGAAACCTTTTGAAGTTGAACGTAAAGTTCTGAGATTAGCGCAGCATGTTAGTGAGCAAGTTGGCGAAAAGGAGGGAGTGGGAACAAAAAGTTCTGCAGTTCATGGGGGCAGGAATGGATTAGGATAGAATGCAACTAAGAGATTTTGATTATCATCTTCCGAGAGAATTGATTGCCCAAGAACCAATTGAACCTCGCGATCATTCGCGTTTGTTGGTCTTAAATAGAAAAGATAAAACTATTAGACATCGTCATTTCTTTGAGGTTGGAGACTATCTTAAAGAAGGCGATGTTTTAGTTTGCAATCAGTCCGAGGTAATTCCGGCGAAACTTTCGGGTTATAGGATCGGGGAGAGTGGGAAGAAAGCAAAGTTAGATTTACTGCTTCTGGAGAGTAAAAAGGAGAGGGTCTGGGAGTTTCTGGTAAAGCCAATCAAACGAATAAAGGTAGGAGATCAGATTAGAATTGAGGGGGGTAGTAACCAACTACAAGCGATAGTGGAGGAAGTTTTAGAAAATGGGGTTGCCCTTCTTAGGTTTAAAAAGGATAACGAAGTAATCTTAGAGTTTTTTGATCGATATGGGAGCGTACCATTGCCTCCCTATATTCAAAACGACGAAATCAAACGCTCACAATATCAAACAATTTATGCAAGGGAGAATGGATCAGTGGCGGCACCGACAGCAGGATTTCACTTCACTATGAATTTAGTAGAGAAACTAAAACAAAAAGGAATTCAGTTTGCGTTTGTGACATTACATGTAGGCCTGGGAACGTTTCAGCCAGT
>SOKK01000004.1 GCA_004374725.1 Patescibacteria group bacterium
CATCTTCCAAATCTAATTCTCTCAGCTTTTCCGGAGTTGGCTTGCCAGTGGTTTTGTCCCAGCCGCGGAATTCATAATAAGGATCTAAAAGAATTTCTAAATTATTTACATGACCTTCAGCCGGACCTTCTGGAAGCGGGTCTTCCAATAATCTCAAAGGCAAGGTATCGTCAGTTCGAGTGAGTCCCTCTCTTATATTGAAGGCCCTTTCAAGATTGTAAATTCTTTCACCAGCTTTCCTGAAATCCTCTACTCTAAACTCCCGGCCAATAACTGCGGCAATAATATCTGAAATTTCTTGGGCATCTGAAGCCAATCCCATGAATTTACAAAATCCAACAGCATCAAAAACCGTCAAGGCATCTTCTAAATCTTTGACTACCTTCGTTTCCTCAGGATTTTCCTTGAGAGGATCTTCGATTTCACTTTCTTCTATCACCAAAAAAGGGCTGGCAAGAAAAGTTGGGCCTTGGACATAGCCGGTGATATGGTCCCCGCCTCGGTTGGCGGTAGCAAAGGCAAGACCCGTAATCTTTGCTGCCCTTGAATCATAGGCCGGCAGTTCGAGCCCTTTCACATGCATGGCAAATCTCTCTGAGTCTTGACCCAATCTTTGCGCCATTATCCTTGTTCCCTCAGCCAGGAGATCTCCCACACCTTCCCTTTTGGCAATTTTGCGAATAAGCTCTATGATCATTTCGGAATCGCCAAAGCTTATTTCCAACCCTCCGGCATCTTCTTTTGTGAGAATTCCTCTTTCAAAGCATTCCATGGTGAAGGCAATGGTGCTGCCACATGAAATAGTATCCAGACCATAATTATTGCAGAGATAGTTAGCCATGGTAATTGACTCTAAATCTGAATTGTCACACATCGCCCCGAAGATTGCCACTGTTTCATATTCCGGACCCTCGCCTTTTTGTCCCCTATAAGGGCCTTTCTTTATTTCCGTATCCCGACCACATTTAATTGAACAGGCATAGCAACCAACCTCCCGCACAAGGACCTTTTCATTCAAGGCCTCTCCATTTATCTCCTCGGCAAAGGAGCAGACTCCGGTTTGCCAGTTTCTGGTGGGCAAGCCTCCGCAGACGTTGACTATATCTAAAACCAAAGTTGTCCCATACCCTTGTAAGCCGGCACCGAAGATACTCTCACCAAGAAGTTCATATTGCTTTTGAGACACTTCTTGAAATGCTTTTTTATCAGCAATTCTGATCTCTTTTGTTCCTTTTACCGCAATAGCCTTCAATTTTTTGGACCCCATTACAGCCCCCAACCCACATCGACCAGCTGTTCTATGAAGGTCATTCATGATTGCAGCATATTTGACCAGATTTTCTCCAGCTATTCCTATACCGGCAACATTGAATTTCTCGCCTAATGTTTTTTTGAGCATCATAGTGGTTTCTGAAACACTCTTTCCCCAAAAATCAACGGCATCGCGAAGCTCGGCTTTTCCATCATCAATTACAAGACAAGTCGGCTTTTTTGAAATGCCTTCAAATATAATTCCATCAAAACCTGAATGTTTAAGGTCGACCCCCCACCGACCGCCGGAATTGGACTGAGCCCATATATTGGTCAAAGGTGATTTAGCAACGACACTGTACCGGGCAGCACTCGGAGAAGGGGTTCCGGTTAAAAGACCGGACATAAAGATAAGTTTATTTTCCGGCCCTAAAGGGTCTATTCCCGGTTTAACTTCATCAAATAAATATTTCCCAGCTATTCCCCTCCCGCCTAAAAACTTCTTTGCTATTTCTTCAGGAATCTCTTCTTCGGAGATTTTCCGCTCCGCTAAATTCACCCTCAAGATCTTTCCCATCAATCCAAACATTTTGTTACCTCCAACACAGAAAACTCAAATACAAAAATCGGTTTTTAATTCTTTAAGGAAGGCTTTGAACGACCGGAGCTCCTCTGATTCCAACTCATCTGGAAACTTATCGCTCACTTCCCCTGCTATATCTACCAATCTGATGGCTGCTTGTGCGGCCGCCGCTAATTTTGCAGCTTTTTTGAAATTAAAAGGCACCAATTTTAGTCTGTTGGTGGCCATCTCCTTAACTACGTTTAGTTCCTTTTTTAATACTCTTTTCCATCTTTCATACTTAGCTTCAAGAACATAGTCTCCGTTTCTTCCTATTTCACTGGGAACGATTTTAGCTGAGCGGCATTCACCATGCCATAAATCCATTAGAATGAAAAGATCGTCATCAAATCCGGCTTCCGGATCAGCCTTAAAAACCAGAGTAACTGATCCTTCCCAGGTTCTAGCAACTTCTTTGTATCGGTCATCTGCTTGAACCATTTTTTCAAATTCAGAAGCCCACTCCGGAGTAAGCACAATGTAAGGTTTTGATTCTGATTTATTTCTTTCCTCCACTAATTTGGCATAGTTTTCATCCCACTCTTTCGTGCCGGCCTTATACATAATTTAGTCTCCTCACATGTTAAGATTAAAAAGATGGGGAAAAGGAGAGATTCACTTCTATCCTCCTGCTAAAGGAGGGAAAAGTGCCACTTCATCTTCATCTTTCAATTCAGTATCCAAACGATTCGTTAAAGAGTTGTAATGTCGGCCGTTTACTAAAATCTTGATTTGGCTACTTACCTCTTGAGTTTTTGGATCAAAGATCGCATCCCTGAAGTCTTGGCCATATATTTCGGATAAATCCTTTAACACATCATTAATTGTGGCATTTTCTGCCTCCATTTCCAACACGGCTTTGCCACCCATTGCTTTTTTCAAAGTGAGATATCCTTTTACCTTGATCTTCATTACACAACTCTTTCTTTTTTTAAAATATTGAAAGGAATATCGAAAATTGAAGCTCTCTGCAGTTCCGCTTTAGCCTCGTTTACACCTATTTAGTGTCTGAACGAAAACCCTCAATTTTTAAATTTTGAAATTCGAAATCCGAAACAAATTCTAAATTCGAATGTTCAAATGCTCTAAACAACCGAATACCGAGGCTTTTGTTTTGAACTTAAAAAATTTGATATTCGATATTGTTTCGAGTTTCGAATTTCGATATTCGGATTTTGTCTGAACATGACTTTTCGTTCAGACACTATTTATATAGAAAAAGTCTCCAGAAATCAAGTTAGTATCTTATAAATATATTTTAAATCCTCTTTGGATCCTTTGAATATTAGAGAAAATTTTTTTGAGAATTACTGTCTCCTTGACGTTTCTCTTAAATTTCTATAAAGAGAAAGGAGTACCGACAAGCATTTTTAACCAGTGTCCATCAGGAAATGGGAGATA
>SOKK01000057.1 GCA_004374725.1 Patescibacteria group bacterium
CCTTTGAAATAATGATAAAAGCGGCTCTGGTGCGCCGCTTTATTGTTTAGGAGGGAGGAAGGAACATTTGTTCGATTTTCGTGAGATAGTCTTTAAGTGCTTTCTGTACTTCTTCCCGCATTTTCTCAGTTGCGTGGGGCGAGTTAATGATTGTGAACATTAGTCCAAGGTCGGTGCCGTATAGTCCCATATGGAGGAGCGCAACGCCCGTTGCCATTCTAAGCGCTGCTCTTAAGGCTTCTGAATGGGGAGCGAAAAGAGGATTTTGGATCATATCGTGGAGGAATTTAAGGAACCAATTAATGTCGGCTAGTTCTAGGTTTTCGAATGGTAGGATGAGAATCGCCCGCTTTTTGAAATAATCATCCCAGTCGAAATTGGAGGGAGGTTCTCCCACTTCTCCTATTTGGCATAGGAGTGAATTGAGGGCTAAAAAAACTTGCCTATTTACCATCTGAGTTATCATTGATGGAGGTCACCTCTTTCTTTTTTAAGGTTGCTTTCCTTGGGCTGTGTTTATTTTCAAAACTGAACCAATTTTTTTACTGCTAACTGTAACATAAAATTTTGTTGTTGTCAATATTTTTAATCAAACCTTGACTTTTACTATTTTTCCGCTACAATACAGGGTGTATAAGTATTATTTTTAATTAATTTAGGGCTAAGGCAAGCGGGTTAATCTGACTTGTTAAGAATTTTAAGGAAGAAACACAGATCTGAAATTGAATTTTGATTTTCGATAAAAACAATGGAAAAGATTCAAAATAAAGCTGGATTAATCACAAAGTTATGCTAATTTGATTTCTTTTTCAAGATAAAAGTTTTTGAGATAAGCAAACAACCTGCTTATTCTTTGGCCCAAAAAGGAAGGAAATAAAATGAGTATTGAAGTAATTGGAGTAATCGCACTTCTTGTTGGAGGACTGGGCGGAGGAATGACGGGTTATTTTATTCGTAAAGCTCGTGCGAAACGCTTAACAAAATCTGTAGAAGCTCAGGCGGAAAAACTTCTTGATGAAGCAAAAGAAAAACAAAAAGAAATTGAAATGAAGGCTAAAGAAGAAGCTTTCAAAATTAAAGAGACTGCCAAGAAAGAAGAGCAGGAGCGGCGCAATCAAATTCTTGAGTTTGAGAAACGCTTGAGTCATAAAGAAGAAGTTTTAGACAAACGTTTTTCTGAGGTTGACAGTAAGCAAAAGCGCCTGAGTGGTAAGGCAAATGAAATCGCAAAGATTAGAGCGGAGATTGGGGAAGTACGTAATAAACAGAGAAAGACCCTTGAGAAAATTGCTCGTCTCTCAACAAAAGAAGCTAAGAAAGTTCTTTTGGAAATGACGGAGAAAACAATGAAAGAAGAACTTGTGAAGAAGATGCGAGAGATGGAAAGAACTGCCAAAGAAGATGCTGAGAAAAAAGCACGTGATATTATTGGGCAAGCAATTCAACGTTATGCTGCCGACCATGCGGCTGAGACAACAGTGTTCACAATTCCAATTGAGAGCGATGAGATGAAAGGAAGAATTATTGGACGTGAAGGGCGGAACATTAATGCTTTTGAGAAAGCAACGGGGGTTGATGTGATTGTTGATGATACTCCCGAGGCAATTGTGCTTTCCAGTTTTGATCCAATTCGACGTAATGTTGCCCGGATTGCAATTAATAACTTGATTAAGGATGGTCGTATCCATCCGACTCGGATTGAAGAAACAGTTAAAAAGGCAAAGAAAGAAATTTTAGCAGAGATTAAAAAAGCTGGTGACGAGGCGGTCTATGAGGTCGGCGTAGCTGGTCTTCCGCCTGAGTTGATTAAACTCCTGGGACGTTTGAAATTCCGTACCAGTTATGGACAGAATGTTTTAAAGCACTCTATCGAGCTGGCTTTTATTTCGGCAACAATGGCGAGTGAATTGGGAGCAGATGTGAATATCTGTAAGAAGGCGGCGTTGCTCCATGATGTTGGAAAAGCAGTTGATCACCAGATCCAAGGTAATCACGCAGCAATTGGTCGCGATATCTGTAGGAAATTTGGTATACCTGATGAAGTTATTCATGCAGTGGAAGCCCATCACGAAGATGTGGAGTTTAAATCTGTGGAAGCAATGATCATTGCGGCAGCGGATGCAATTTCTGCAGCTCGCCCAGGCGCTCGCAGGGAGAGCATGGAGTCTTATATTAAGCGTCTAGAGGAATTAGAGAACATTGCAAATAGTTTTGAGGGCGTTGAAAAATCTTATGCGATTCAAGCCGGACGTGAAATTAGGATTATTGTTAAGCCTGAGGAGATTGATGACCTTGGAGCAGAGAAATTGGCACGGAATATTGCGAATAAAGTTGAAGAAAGCTTACAGTATCCTGGTGAAATCAAAGTGAATGTTATTCGTGAGACGCGCTCGGAGGAAGTCGCTAAGTAATATGTAGGATGGGGAATGAGGAATGGGGGATTGGGGGATGTTATGAATATTAATTTTTGTTGATGATCAAGATATTATTCATCGGAGATATAGTTGGAAGATTAGGAAGGGAAACGGTAAAGAAAGTTTTACCTAATTTAAAAAAAGAAAAAGAAATTGATTTTGTAATTGCGAATGCTGAAAACTTGGCACATGGAATGGGAGTGACAGAAAAAACTGTTGCGGAAATACTTGAAGCAGGCGTTGATCTTTTGACTTCGGGGAACCATCTTTGGGATAAAAAAGATTATCAAGGTGTCTTAGAAAAGCATCCCGAAGCCATAATTCGACCAGTAAACTATCCTCCAGAAGTGCCTGGAAAGGGTTACCGAGTTTGTAAAATTGGTGGTTCTAAGATTTTAGTTCTGAATTTAATTGGGCGGGTGTTTTTTCCTGATGACTATGACTGCCCATTTCGAAAAGTAGATGAGATTCTGGAAGAATTTAAGAATGAAAATCTTGGTGGAATCATTGTTGATTTCCATGCTGAAGCAACAAGTGAGAAAAACGCTTTAGGATTTTATTTAGATGGGAAAGTGAGTGCTGTGATTGGAACTCATACTCATATTCCAACAGAAGACTATCGTATTCTTCCAGAAGGAACAGCTTATGTTACAGATACTGGAATGGCAGGGCCCTTGGATTCTGTTTTGGGGGTGAAAAAGGAAATCATTATCAAGAAATTCTTGACTCAAATGCCACAGCATTTTGAAGTTCAGGATGAGGGTGAAGGAATATTCAATGCAGTGTATCTAGAAATTGATCCTAAAACAAAAAAGGCAAAGAAAGTTGAAAAAATCAAGAAAACTGTTAAACTATAG
>SOKK01000043.1 GCA_004374725.1 Patescibacteria group bacterium
TAGACAGTAGAGACGTTCCAACCACAAACAGGGGGAGAGTTTGCGGTTGGAACACCGTCCACTGTCTTATTTTAAGTCTGTCTAGATTTAAACTACGCTTGGCATGCAACTTGGGATCCCGAAACAAGTTCGGGACAGAGTTTCGATGTGGGGCATGACATCCGCCCTTACTTATAAATGTATGGCGTGCACGCCCCACATTAATCTTTTCTTGTTGGGTAAACGCCATCAATAAAGATGACAGATACCACCGGAAAAGAAAAGACTCGATTTTGGGCCGCCTTGCGGGGCCTCACTTCACCTCTACCATTTAGTGCAAGGTTTTATTTTTATTTTCAAAGACCTTTTTGTTTTTGTTTTGTTCATCTAGAAATAATCTAGATACAAACAGTAGAGGGCCTTGGACAAAAAACGCCTTTTTTGCCTACGGCTCTCTACTATTTTCTCCTCCTTTTCAATTTTCTTTCCCCCTCAACCAAAATCTTTTCTTTTCTGTTTTTCTCTTGTTAATACAGCTTAACACAGTTAAGGACCCTTGTCAATAATAAGGGAAGAAAAATAAAAATAAGCCCGGCTCTCATGAGAATAGGCTTACCCAACAATAAAAACCAAAGGTAGCTACTTTAGAGATCTTAGAAAATCTAAATTTCTCAACCCGAGGAAAGTTTCCAAAATCAGCAGGATTATCCCCATCTTTTCAAAATTTATCCCCAATCAATCCCCACAACGCCGTATAGCACATAACATCAAGGTTTATTTCTAGAAAATTTCTAGCTTAAAACAATTTGGGAGAGAGTCCTCAAAATCCTTCGCATATCTTCCATCAACCAACTTTTGATCCCAGACCATTACTGCCGGTTTCAAGTAGAGCTTGGAACCTTTCTGTGAAACATCAAAATCTCTCGAAACAAACCCTAGAATATCCTTAAACCTCAAAATTGCTTGCGGAAGAATTACTTTTCCAAAAATCCTCTCACTGGCTTCCTCAACTTGTACTAAAGGATCTTCGGGGCTCTGAAAAGGCAAATGCAGGATTAAAAGACGATCAATTGGATTAATTTCCACTCCCCTTAAGAACTTCAATGTTCCAATAATAACATTGGGGGGATTTTCCTTAATTTTTTCGGTGATTTTTGGTCTTCCACCACTAATTCCCTGTGCAAAGACCGAGTAACCTTCCGCCTCTAAAGATTCTTTGAAAAGAGAGTAGAATTTCTGAGTGGCATTAAAAGAATTAGAAACAACCAAAAGGTCTTTTTTCGTTCCCTCAATAAAATTAGCAAGAATCTTCTTATGTTCTTCCAGTTTACCAGGATGACTAAAATAACCTAAGTTCCGGAAAACCTTAATCGGAATTTTCTCTTGACCACTTTTGCTAAAGCTTTGAGTTTTAAACTGTTTTAAGGGCAGGTCATAGAAATAATTCCAACTCTCAAAACTTCGATTAACAGTGAGATTCTGATCAACAAAAATAAGCTTAGCAGAAGCGTTTCTCAGCTGATCTTTAACTTGACTGGTTTTCGTTTCATCAATATATCCTAACAAAATATCTTCGCGCTTCAGTTCCACAAACCGGAAAAAGTTATCATCATTGCCAAAGAAATTTTTTAAAATCCGTGTGGTTGCCTTAACACGTAAAAGGAAATTCTCCGCTATCATTTTCTGACTCTTGAAAACAGGCAAAATTTTCTCAAACTCTTTTTCCAAATCTTGAAATTCTGCTAAGATTTTTTCACTCAAGAAATTAATTTTGCTCCATTCATATTCTCTTAGTAACTCTTCATCTAAAATCAAATTCATAAATAAAGTGTCCTTATCAAATCTTTTTCTGACAAAAATTGCGATCATTCCCAAAAGCAATGAGAAGCGAACATCAATATTCTTAAGGGTTTGTGCTAAAGCAGTGACCTTTTCAGATAGGATTGAATCCTGATCAAGTCCTTTCAAAATCTCATCCCCCGCCAATTTAAACTGAGCAAATCCCTTCGGAGTAAACAATGAAAAAGTGCTATGTTTCAATGTTTCTCGCAAATATCCCGCTCGCCAAAAAACTATTTTTTGCTTACTTCCTAAAATCTCTTCACGCAAGTTTCTGTCCTCGCAAAAGACCTTTTGACTAATAATAGAAATTAACTTCTTTTGATCCAAAGCCGAAGCTTTAAAAGAGTCCGCAAATTGAGACCAAATCGCACGCTCTTCAAAAGTTAGACTGCAATCAAAAATATTTAACTTTTCAGTTCGGCGATAAAATCTCGCGATTAACAACTTTGCAACCACACTTGCATACAAAGGAGAAAGGTCAAAACCTTCTTCCCAACTCATTACTTTCTTCCAATCAACTTGTAATGAATTGGGTAGAATCATTTGAATTTGATCTGAATATTTGTCTATCAATTCACTTTTCAAAAAAACTTGGCGATACCAAAAATCCGGGACAATAGCCAAGAGCGGTTTTTTCTCCACCAAATTATTTTGTACTAACTTTGCTCCAGCTTCATCAAAAGAAGAAGCACAAGGAAACTCCAAGATTGCACTTTGATCTTGATCAAGATATTTCTGAACCTCCTTAACAATCTCCTGTGATTTTAGCTTACTTACTACCTTATTCAAAGATTGACCTTCGAGATGTTTTTTCAGAGAAAAATCAGTCTTGGGGAATTTCTTAAAAACTTCTTCCCGAAAGAGTTCTCCAAGATTAAAACTACTTTTCTCACTTAAAGCCAAGACGCGCTCAGTTAAATCCGAGGGCAACTCCTGAATGGCTCCTAATAGCAAATTAAAAAGTTTGATTACCGCCATTGTATCCGAGAGTGCTCTGTGTTTATTAGAATGTGAAAGGTTTAAATTTTTTGTGAGAACTTCCAAACTATAAGAAACTTCCCAAGGTAAAAGCAAGGTTGAAAAATACCAAGTATCGTAAACTTTGTTTCTTAAACTAAGATCGTGACTCTCAAGAAAATCAAGGTCAAATTTTAAATTATGACCAACTAAAGGTCGGTTGCCAATAAAATCAACCAGTTTTGCCTTCAAATCCAAAAATTTTGGCGCTTTGTTTAATTCCTCTTGTTTAATCCCAGTTAACTCTAAGACATGCCGCTCCACTCCAGTTCCAGGATTAACAAGTGATTGAAATTCCTCCTTAACCTCTCCGTTCTCAAACTTTACTAAGGCAACCTCAATAATCCGGTCTTTTCCCGGATCAAGCCCAGAGGTCTCGAGATCTAGTGCGATGAA
>SOKK01000024.1 GCA_004374725.1 Patescibacteria group bacterium
TTATCTGGTCTCTGATTAACACTCACAATATGTATTATATCAGGGTCTTTAAGAGACAATTCTTTAACAAATCTAAGTGCTTCCTCTTGAAGATCCTGGTACTCACTTTTTGAATTCTCGTAATTTTTTCCTAAGTTTTCTTTATCTTTCTTCTCCATAAAAATTTATAAATAAATTGCATTTGGCGGAAGGGGTGAGATTCGAACCCAGGGTTCTGTAAACAAGACATCTGAATAGTTATTTATAATCTAACACTTTCCCCATTCATGCTTGGGATGTGATTTTTTATATTCCTTTGAGTAAATTCAAGCACCATTACTGACCATCTATAAATCCATACATATCAATCAATTTTGCTTTTGTATAAATATTTTTAGTGTCCTTAGATGTTAAAAAATCAAAAGTATATATTTTAAAAGGATCAAAAACATCTTTATTTTCTAAATAGAATTTCTTTATTTTTAATATTGATTTTTCGTTAACAGAATCAACTTTCAGACTTTTTTTAAAATATTGATCAAAAGCGGGAATATTGGCAAAAACTCCCAACATGATTTTTGTTACCAATATATCACTTGGATTATTTCTCTTTCCAAGTGCATCAATTATTTGTTGTTTGCAATCCAATAAAAGAGCAATATTTTTGTCATTATAATTTATTACATCTATTTCCCATAATTTAGAATTCATTTTTGAAATTGCAATAATTAAAGCAGTATAATTTCTGACGCTTTTCTCAAGGAGGAATGATGAGCCCCTCATCATTCCCCAACTTGCCAAATAAAAACCTATTTGTAAACAACTCATTTGAAGATTATTCTCATTTGCCAATTCAGAAAGTCTATTTTCTTTATAAAATGAATAGAAATAATTATAACAAAAATCAAAAGAAGCATATCTCTCATATGGTTTTCTTCCGTTGTTTTTGCCGTTACCATCTAAAAATTGATTGAGTGATTTTTTAATATCCATAATTAAGTAAAAGTGTTAGAAGCGTAGTTTGGCGGAGAGGCTGGGATTCGAACCCAGGGTCCCGCAAGCGGGACAGCGCTTTTCGAGAGCGCCCTATTAAACCACTCTAGCACCTCTCCAGAAAAAATAATTAAAAAGGAACTCGCGTTCCCCAACCCCTCACCTCTAACCTTTAACCTCCGCCCTAATCTGATGGTCCTACCTGATACACTGCCGCTTGAGGAACATAACTACTATTAAAAGTATCTTTACGAACTTGTTTGCCATTTTGATACACATACCGATAGAGCACCGCGGTTGCACCTGAGAACGAAGCTTCAACTAAAACTCTTTCTCCTGGCGCTAGACTATCATCCTCAATCTCCTCTGCTTTCCCTGCCGAAGCACCTGAAGAAATATAAGGGCCTTCTAGTTTAACTGTGCGACCCCCTTTAGTGCCGTAGAAATCAAAAGTTAAAGTGTTTCCTGAAATGCTTGTTTGAATCAAAATGTGATGACTAGCATCATTTTTAAATTTAAAATCCGGGCTGGGGCTGTAAATCGTTGCGTCTGTCCCTGCCGGCTCATAGTACATCACCCGGAAACGATGATTCTCTCGCTCCACAATCTCACAACCAGAATTTAATGCCGCTCGAAAGGCAGTTGTTGAAATCTGGCAAAGTCCACCTCCATACTCCGGCACAATCTTATTTCCCTTAATCACAAGTTCTTTTAAGTAACCAGCTGCCGCTCCCGTATCACCCAAAGTATCATTCATTGAAAAAATTTCATTTGGTGCCACAATCACCCCACTACAAGCTGCTGCTCCAACTCCAATATTATGAATCCGGTTGGAAGGCGAGCCAGAAAAATTAGAAGTGCCGGTTGCAATTCTCTCTTTAATTCCTAGTTTATTCAAGTCTTTCTCGGTAATTTGGGGGGTCTCTGTTTTCATTGCAACTTCTGCCTCAGTCTGTTTTTCCTGAAGTGCTTCTTCAACATTGTCAGCGGTTTTTTCTGGCTCAACTGATTCTCCCGTCTGACTAGATTGGGTTACTCTTAATTTCCCACCGGAATAGCTCAGACGAACATTATAAGGAGTCCGATCTACCTCAGAAGCAATACTTTCAATATACTCTTTTGTATTATCTCGATTAAGCAGAATTACCAGAGCAGCTCGACTCCCTTTTTTTAATAATTCAGCAGGATCGGTAGTTAAATAGTCTTGAGATTTCTTTTTACTACCATCAACTTTAATCGCTTTGAATGCCAACCAACTCCCCAGCTGTGGTTTTTCAACCGTAACATTTTTCTCAATGGACTTCAAAGTAAAACCACGCTCCAAAATCCCCTGGGCTTCCTGCTTAGTCTTATTAATTTCCTTAACCGTCAAAATTGGTTCAACCTTAACCAAACTCAACTCTGTCTCTAACCCCTCAAGCTGACTTACCGCCCGATTCAACTGGTCAGCAAGTAAAATACTATCAAAATGCTTACCGCTAGCCTCTTTAACTGGTAAGAAATCATTGCCATCAAAGCTTAAACTAGCATTCTTCACTTTCTTGACTGTCCCTTTGGCATGTTTAAAAAAGTAACTATCAATTTTATCCAAATCAAAATTACTCAGAACAATCTGACGACGCAATCCCAAAAATGCCAGACACTGATCCCAATAACACTTCAAAAAGTTTCCACTCCTTCCAATCTCAAATGCTGCATCAACTGTTCCTTCCTGATCAACATCCAAACCAAAATCTTTTAGGATCGGCTTATAGGTTTGATCTTGGTATCTTAGAGTTACTTTCGTCCCTGAATATTTTTCTACTTTTTTTCCAAGAATCTTCTTGGTCTCCTCTTTGGTTTTTCCTGTGATATTAAAATCATCAATTTTCACTCCAGAGAAGTTCTTCTCTGCATAAGCAATGTTCTGCCAGATAAAAAACACTGCGATCAAAACCACCGCAACACCCCAAGAAACAATCGCCCAAAAATTCAACTTTTGATAAAAATGCTGCTTCTTCCTAGATTTCTTAGACTTCTTCAGCTTCCTTTTAGAAACCCTGTCATGAGCAGAACGATGTTCTACCCTACGCTTCTTTTTACCCACCACTGAATCAACTGTTTTAGAAACAGCTCCTTCTTTGGTCTTTTTATGCTTTCTTCTAGACATATTCTAATTGATAATTGAAAACTAGCAATTCCTGCCTGCTGGCAGACAGGGACAATTACTTTGTTTTTTCCAAAATTTCACCTAAAAGCTTCCTAGCAATTTCTTCTCGCTCCTTGGTTTCTGAAGCACTAGTTACTAACTTAAGGTTTACCTCATCCCCAACTTTGAAATCCCGGGGGAGCTCATCCTTGCTCCATTCTAATTCCTGACCATTGTCAAGTTTAAACACAGCCATCTTATCCTCAAAACGGTCAAGGATCGCTCTTTTTATTCCTAGGTTTTTCATTCTTTCGGGTGTCATAGTAATATCCTATCGTAATACAAAAATTTACATCAAAAATCCTACAATCAAAAGCGCAATCACGTTGATGATCTTAATCATGGGGTTGATTGCCGGGCCCGCGGTGTCCTTGTAAGGATCACCAACAGTATCCCCGGTAATTGCTGCTTTGTGCGCTTCACTACCTTTACCACCAAGTTTCCCTTCTTCAATATATTTCTTGGCATTGTCCCAAGCCGCACCTCCCGAGGTCATTGAAATTGCGACAAAGATCCCCGTAATAATACTTCCGACCAAAAGGCCTCCCAGGGCTCGCGGACCTAGAAGAAATCCTACTAGGATAGGTGCGACTACTGGAATCAAGGCCGGCAAAACCATTTGCTTAATTGCCGATTTGGTCACAATATCCACGATCTTTTCATAGTCCGGCTTTGCTTTGCCTTGCATGATTCCCTTGATTTTCCGAAACTGCCGCCGGACTTCCTTTACTACCTCTCCGCCAGTTTTGCCGACTGCTTTCATCGCCAAAGAGCCAAAGAGATAAGGCAAAAGTCCTCCGATAAACAGCCCCGCAAGAACGTACGGATCATCTAAAAGAAAGCTGATTTCCCTGCCACGGCTTGCAAACTCATGAATGTAAGCAGCAAAGAGGACAATCGCTGCTAAACCTGCGGAAGCAATTGCGTAACCTTTGGTGATTGCCTTAGTAGTATTACCAACAGCGTCTAGAGGATCAGTAACATTACGAACCTTCTTGGGAAGTTTTGCCATTTCTGCAATCCCGCCTGCATTGTCAGTAATTGGACCAAAGGCATCAATCGCGACAATAATTCCAGTCATTGAAAGCATACTCATGGCCGCAATCGCAACACCATACAACCCGGAAAGTTCATAGGCACCAATGATCCCTAAAGCTATCACAATTACCGGTAGAGCGGTGGACTTCATTCCTACTGCCAATCCCGAAATGATGTTTGTTGCATGGCCGGTCTCACTCGCTTTGGCAATTGATTTCACGGGGGAATACTTTGTTGAAGTAAAATATTCTGTAATCACAACCATCAGAGCAGTCACTGCAATTCCAACCAAAGAAGCTAAATAGATTCGCCAGGAAGCATAAATCCCATTACCTTTCATCAACCAGAGAGTAATTGGGACAAAGGCCAAAATCGCAACCAGAGAACTCGCGATCAATCCTTTATACAACCCCCACATAATTCTAGTTTTCTTCTTTGCGCGCACAAAGAAAGTTCCAATGATTGAAGCAAGAATTGAAACAGCACCTAAAACCAAAGGATAGAAAATCGCATTATTAAAATCCGTAAAGATTAGGGAACCCAAAAGCATCGTTGCAATTGCAGTGATAGCATATGTTTCAAAAAGGTCCGCGGCCATTCCGGCACAGTCACCAACATTGTCACCAACATTGTCCGCAATCACGGCTGGATTCCTAGGATCATCCTCAGGAATTCCTTTTTCTACTTTGCCAACTAGATCAGCGCCAATATCAGCACCTTTAGTATAGATCCCTCCGCCAAGGCGAGCAAAGATGCTAATCAAGCTTCCTCCAAAACCAAGACCAATTAAGGCATTGATATCTTTGAAAACTAGATAGAAACCGGCTACTCCCAAAAGACTCAAACCAACTACTAAAAACCCTGTAATCGAGCCACCAAAGAAGGCAATCTTGAATGCTTGCGCTAAACCTTTCTTTGCCCCCTCTGTGGTTCTAACATTAGCCCTAACTGAAATGTTCATTCCAATATAACCAGCAAGCGCCGAGAGGACCGCTCCAACCAAGAAACCTACCGCAACAACATATCCCAGCGCAAGCCAAAGAATCACCGCCAAGATTATTGCCACTAGAGCGATAGTAATATATTGGCGATTGAGATAGGCCCTCGCTCCCTTTTGAATTGCTTTTGCTACTTCAATCATTTTTCCCGAACCAGGGTTAAGTCTAAGAATCCAGATCGCCAGAATCAAACTATAGACAAGTGCTACTGCACTAGCAAGAAGTGCAAAGTAAAGCGAGCCTGTTTCAATGTTTTCAAAGATTCCCATAGTTTATGATTAATTGTTAACTACGTTTCGATAGACATCTAGCGTTTCCTTCGCCATCCGTTCCCAGCTATATTGTTTTGCTCTCAAAGGACCTTTCTTGCTTAGTTCCTTCCTAAGATTTTCATCCTTAAGGACTTTAACTAGCTTCTTTGCCATCTCTTCTGTACTATTTGGGTCAAAGTACTCTGCTACATCACCCAGGACCTCTGGCATACAAGAAGCGTTAGAAGAAACAACCGGCGTTGCACAAGCCATTGCTTCCAAGGGCGGCAGACCAAACCCTTCATAGAAAGAAGGGAAGGCAAAAACTGTCGCCGCGTTGTATAAAAGAGGAAGTTCCTCTTCGGGAATAAAGCCTGGTAAGATAATGTCCGATCGGAAAGGAGAATCTTTAATTGCCACCTCTGCTTCCTCCTGATGCCCGCGTCCCATCTTCCCCGGAAGCACCAGCTGACAGTCAATTTTACCCTGCTCCTTAATTAAGTTAAAGGCCTCAACCAGCCCGTGAACGTTTTTGTGATAGCGCCAGTTGCCGATATAGAGTAAAAAGGGTTTGGTGATGTCATATTTAGCCTTGAGGTCCGAGAGTTTTTTATGGTCCGTAACTGGATAATATTTACTATCAACCGCTTCGTAAATCACCTTGACCTTGCTTGGATCAGCCCCGACTATCTTAATAAGATCTTTCTTGGTATTTTCAGAAACAGCAATAATTTTCTTGGCATGCTTAACGGCAGATCGAAGAACTATGTTGTAAGCTTGACGATGAAAAAAACGAGTGAGTTTCTTTCCTGGAAACAAAGTATGAATCAAATCGTGAATTGTAATAACGAAAGGTTCCTTGTAAAAAATAGGGATATTAAAGTGCGGAAAATGAACAAGATCAATTTCTTTATTTTTTAAATGTTTTAGAAACTTCGTTTGCTCATTAAGCGAGTAGTGCTTAAAATCTGCAAGTTCCTTTTTAAAATTCAGTTGCTTAATATCAAACTCTTCAAAATTCTCCTTGGTCAGAAGAACCAAATATTCATTTTCCTGATCAATCTTCACCAGATAATTCAAGAGTTCTTGAATATAGCGGCCGATCCCTGTAAATCCCTTGCCATACATCCGGCCGTCAATACAAATCCGCATCTTATCTAAAATAAAAATAAGCTCTTTTACAAGCTTATTTTACATTAATTTAAAGGTTTGAGCAAAGAAAAATCCCGCCCAGGGAACGGACGGGAGAGTCTTAACTTTCAGGAGGCGGCTAGTAGAAATATAGGGGGCAGAGACGCCAACTATCCTTTCTGTAAGCTTCGCTGAGTGTTCCTATCCAAAGATGCGCATCACGAAGCTCTCCGCGTAACCCTGACTCATCGCTGAAACCACCCTGCTCTCTATAAGAAGCCTCGAGAAGCTTATAATAAGCAACCTTTTGGGCCTCGGGGCGAGCTTGGATTTTTACGATAAAAAGCCACCAAGGGAGATTGTCGAGAGCATCGAACCCCAGAAGTGACCTGATTAAAGCAGCCTCTTCTCGAGGATCAGGGATGTCGATCAGGCGGTCAAAGTAGTCGTGGTTAATTATCTGCTCGAGATAAAACCCCGCGAAAGGATTTTGGGCCGTGAACAGATCCTTCCAATCCAGGAATTCGCTCCAGGGAAATAGCTCCCGTATTGAGTCAAGCTCCTTCTCCGTTGCGAGTGCTAAAAGAGCAGTTATTGCTTCATGGCACAGCTTGACGGCCTTGGAATCAGAGGGGCACTTCTCTTTTCGAACAAGCTCCCCGAGGAGCTCAACCATCCGAGCACGTAGTTCCTCAAAGCTATGAAAATCCTTTTTTTCCCAGCCCGAGGGTGGCCCGGCCCAGCAGACCTGAACAATTCTCAAGAACGGAGACCGATGGCCGTGTTGGCGAATCTCAAAGGTCACATGACCTACCGCAGCTACAGTTCCCATTTTAATCTCCTTAAGTTTGTAGTTTTAAACGAGCTTTCATTAATTAGACTACTAAGAATAACACAGTCCATAGAGCTGTCAATAAGTAAAATACAAAATTATATATTATTTAATTCAGTATAAAAAAGCTCCGCAAAAAGCAGAGTCAGATACCAACACTAAATCCCCCTACAAGACCTTACTTTCAGAATTTAACAACACCTCTCCTCGGTTTCGTGACCTTCGGCGGTTCTTTATAATAAGGAGCTACTGGGGTTTTGAAATTTCCAGCTCCAAGAAGTTTTTCCACTATCCCTCTACTAAATCCTTTACTTTTATCTACTCCAATAATCGGAATATCCAAAGCATAGGCCAAAGCATTGAGAGTACTAACTACTACCCTTAGAGTAGTAAAGGACCCCGGACCTCTTATTACCACCAACCCTTTAAGATCTTCCTTGGAGGCAGTATTAACACTTAAAAACTCATCTATCCAAGTTAAAAACTGAGCAGAAAGATTTTGGTCTGCCGGATACTTGGCCTTACACTGCAATCCCTTCCTATCCCATATCTCTAGCTCGATTTTCTCCTTGGTTGGATCTATAAAAAGAAACATAATAAGGTTAAAGATTATAGGTCAAAGGTGAGAGGTAATGGACATACCCACCTTTAACCTTTAACCTATAACCTATGACCTTTGACCTCTATTTTCCTTTTACCCTGCTCAACTGTTTCAAAATAAATTTCGATTCTTTTCTCCGGTAATAGTTCCTTAGCTTTCTTTGCCCATTCAATCACACAAATCGTCTTTGGATCCTTGAAATCCTCTTCTACACCCAGATCTCTGATCTCTTCCAAACTATCTAAACGGTAAAAGTCATAATGATGTAATGAAACATCTCTCAAATTTAAATCATCATACGCACGCATCACAACAAAAGTAGGACTGGGAACACGCCTTTTTACCCCCAGGGCCTTCGCTAAAAACTGCGTAAAAGTAGTTTTGCCACTCCCAAGATCGCCAAAAAGAGCAATTACCTCTCCGCCTTCCAGAGTTTTTGCAATCCCAGAGGCAAGTTTCTTTAGCTCTTCTAAGGAATAGATATTGTTTTGTCTAGAAACCATCCTAACTTTTTAAAACCAAGACTAAACAATTTAAAATCACAAATAGCCAAAACCCAATTATCAGATAAATTTTAAGATCAATTCCTGCACTTACTAATTTGTCACTAAAATCTGATTGATAACGAGGCAAGAGACGGTTACCACTTGTAGTTTTGTTCACAATTCCCGTGATCCTAAGTTCAGTTCCTTTTTTCGTTTCTGGCTTTTTAATCCCAGTAGAATCTTTGACTGAAATTTTACACTCCCCTGATCCATCATCAAGATAAAAAGTTTTCCCAGAACTGCGACTAACTTCACCTTGGACTGTGATTAACTGCCCTGTATACTTGTCGTCCTTAGACTGATCTGTCTTAATTTCTTTTGGGTTAATTCTTTTGCCCTCGCCAATTACCTCAATATCACTTTTTTCAGAAAGATTTACTTTGCGCTCACCGGTTGCCGTTGACATTTTCCCGCGCACCTTTAGTTTATCACCAAGTTTAAGCTCCGGGAAGTCGGATTTGGAAAAATAGACCTCAGGCCATAATCTCCATCCTGAAAATAACAGTACTGTTTGCCAAAAACATCTGGTTCTACGGTCAAAACTCCTTCCAACTCAACCTTAGTTTTATCCGACAAGGTCTTTGCTTTCTCAATCCCCACTTTTTGATATTCGTCCTCGTCGCCCAAAACGTCACCGCTAATTTCGTTCGGTTCTCCGGGAGTAATTGTATTTGTCCAATTCCACTCTCCGCCATGATAGCTATATGACCAGCCCTCATCTCCATCTTGATAGGGAACCTCTTCTATCACCGTGCTAGCAGGATCAAGCAAGCGCGCATGGTCCTGATCATTATTCAAAGCCAATTTGCTCTCAGTACGATAGATCACCAGATAACCTCCGGAGCTAATAGTAGTTTCCGCTGGGAAAGTGTACGGATTACTACCACCCTCTTCATCATCAAGTTTATAGCCAGAGAGATTAACTATACTATCTCCATAATTATAAAGTTCCACAAATTCACCTTCTAAATCAGAGCCCTCAGGGTTAGGAAGAATTTCATTTAATCTCACCGTGAACTCTGAGTCCTGCGTTACCTCAATCACTATCTCTTCAGTATCTTCCAGCTCCCCATCACTGACGGTCAAAGTAACAAGTTGATTTCCACCTTCGTCAAAAACTTTATCAGTTTCTACCTCCTCAACAGTCGTCCCATCTGGAAACTCCCAGCGATAAGTTAAATTCCTGGCTTCAGGATCAATAGAGCTTATCCCTGAGAAATGGACTTCCAAAGGCGCTTCCCCGGAAGTAGGACTGGCGGTAATCTTGGCTTCCGGAGGATCGTTTGTATCACCTCCGGGAGTAGGACTGTCCAAAACCCGCCAGTTATCTTCGCTATCAGGGAGGGCGAGATGAATCCTTTCTAGAGATTTCCCTTCTCCCGGGTCAAAAGGGATCCCGTCCAGGCCATCATCGTGCAGTGCAAGACCTTCTTCTCTAATAGGGGTACCAAAAGTATCAACAACATAATCCTGGGTAAAAATCTCCTGGTCATCAAAAAGAGTAATTGGATCATCCTCTGACAAGCCATTTCCCAGTGCTGAGTTCATTGTCGTCAGAGCAATTGTACCAACTGGAAAGTCATAAGGCTGATTTCCTTCATCATATTGCTGATCTAAAATTACCGCAAAACCTTTCGGCGGAATTGTAGTAGTTTCAGTAATAATATCAGGATCATTAATCACCCCTGCATCCGGTTCCCAGATTCGAATGTAATCAGCGCTATCACCATCAGTGAAAATGAAGTGATAAACATCAACCGAGCTATTCCCATAGTTATAAAGCTCGATAAACTCGTTGCAATCTTCCTCGCCGACAAGACAGTTACTCAAAACCTCCGTAATTACAATTGTGTCCTCTGGCGCTGCCGAACTAAAATTTGGCAGCAAAAAAAGCCCACTTAGAAAAATTACTAAGATAAGCCTAACAAGTCCCTTTTTCATCGTCCCTCCTTTTTAGAAATTAGTAATAAAAAAGTGAGTGTTGTAGACTCACTTTAGCGCAGAAAGATTAAGTGAATTTTAAGCAGGGGTTAAAAATTCTTACCGCGTAGTGGATAAACTTCTAGGTGGTTCAGTAAACCAGCTTATAAAATCAAGAGTACATATTCCTAGCCAATCTTCCCATCCTTCACCCTAATCACCCGGTCAACTGTCTTGGTAATCGCCTCATCATGAGTGACAACAATAAATGTCTGCCCCAGCTTGCGATTTAAATCTTCCATCATTTTGACTAACTCTTTACTGGTCTTGGAATCTAATTCCCCAGTCGGCTCATCGGCCAAAACAATTGCAGGATTATTCACCAAGGCACGAGCAATTGCTACTCTTTGAACCTGGCCACCAGAGAGTTCAGTTGGTTTATGATTCAAGCGGCTCCCAAGACCAACTTTCTTTAACATTGCGATTGCCTTGCGCTTCTTGCTACCATCCCTGCCACCTGTGTAACGCAACGCCATTATTACATTTTCTAGCGCTGTTAATGTCGGAATGAGATTAAAGGACTGGAAAATAAAACCAACTTTCTCTAAGCGAATCTTTGGCAAGTTCCTCTTTGGCATCTCGGTAACATTTAGGCCCTCAATCCAAACTGAGCCATGACTAGGTCTGTCCAAGCAACCAATCATGTTCAAAAGCGTGGACTTCCCAGAGCCGGAAGGACCCACAATTGCAACAAACTCCCCCGCCTGGATCTTCAAGTTAACTCCATTTAAAGCATGAACAACAATTCCTTTGTCCTTGTGTTTTCTAAGACCTTTCTTTGCAATCGCACGAAACGCCTGGAGGTACCTTTCTTCACTAAACAAACCCTGGGCCCTTAAGAGCAATTCCTCACAATCTTTCAACTGCATCTTGAACTTCTTGACTTTCTTGCTCTTGTCAAACCGTGAGTTCTCCAGTTTTTGAATTTTAACATACAAGCGATAAACTTTTTTGGAGAACTTCCGAATTGCTTTGTGCGCCCTCTTCGCCGGGCGGTTCTTACCCATAATATAAATCTTGCGCACATCTTTCAGTTCTACAATTGGTTTTTCTATAGACTTCCTTCTGATCATAATCGAAACAAATTAAGTAGAAATTAAATTAGAGTTAATCAATTGTTGATA
>SOKK01000027.1 GCA_004374725.1 Patescibacteria group bacterium
AAAGCTTTCCGAAAGCCAAGAAAGTAGTTTTGACTAAAAACTACCGTTCCACTCAAGAAATCCTAGATCATGCCTATAATTTAATTCAACACAATAATCCTGATCGCCTGGAGGTTCAAAGCAAGATTGATAAGAAACTGGTTGCTATTCTTAAGAAGAAGGGAGAATTGAAACACTATACCTTTGATAAGGACTATGAGGAAGCAGACTGGGTTGCTGAAAAGATCTTAGAGCTTAAGAACAAAAATAAAGAACTTAAATTTAGAGATCTTGCAATTTTAACCAGAGCAAACAGTCACGCTGAACAATTTGTACTTTCACTAAAACAACTTGTAATTCCGTATGTTTTTTCTTGAGAAAAGAGCTACTATCAAAAACTGGAAATTAATCTCCTCGTAGCATTCCTGAAAGTTTTATCTAACCCCCAAGATAGCATCGCTTTCTTTAACCTTGTTTCTTCAGAGATCTACAATCTCCCTCAATTAGACCTGGTAGTGATTAACCAGTTCGCCAACCGCAAGAATTACTCTCTATTTGAGGTTTTTAATCAAATCACCAACGGTAGTAATCTACCCAAGATCAGTAATGAAGCCAAAGAAATTATTGAAATAGTCAAAGATGAGATTGAAAAATACCTTGAGGAAACAAAAAAAGACACGATTGGCCAAGTGCTTTATAGCTTCTTGGAAGATAAGCTTTATCTTAAAATCCTCGCCGATAAAAATCGGGAGGAGGAAACTCAGAATATTGCCCGTTTCTTTGATAAAATCAAGGCTTTTGAATTAACCGCCAAAAACCGCAACTCGGTTCAGGAGTTTAATGATTATCTGGAATCACTAATTGAAATTGGCGAAGGCGAAAAAGAATTTGAGCCTGATCCTGATGTCGACGCTGTAAATGTTTTAACTGTCCATAGTGCCAAAGGACTGGAATTCGAAGTAGTGTTTATGGCTAATTTGGTTAAAGATCGCTTTCCATCTCGCGATCGCAAAGAACAAATCGAACTCCCCGAAGAAATGATTAAGGAAATTCTCCCTGAAGGCGATCCGCATCTTCAAGAAGAACGTAGACTATTTTATGTCGGGATGACTAGAGCAAAAACGAATCTTTATTTAACTTCAGCGGAAAATTTTCAAAACACCAAGAGACCAAAAAAACCTTCTCGTTTTGTTATTGAAGCTCTAGGAAAAAGTAAGATAGACGAAACTGAAAAAATTAAACTTCCTCAATTGGAAAGAATTAAGCGTTTTAAGAAGAAGACCAAAAAGCAAAAAGCTTTACCGCTTGCGAAAAAGGCTTTAGTTCTATCACATAGACAGATTGACGATTATCTGACCTGTCCAAAGAAATATTGGTACATTCATATTCTACGCGTCCCGCTCTTGCGTGAGCACGCGATTGTCTTCGGCAGCGTAATTCATAATACCATCCAGGACTTTCTCAAAGATAAACAAAAAGGACACTCAATATCCTTTGAAGAATTAGAAAAATCTTATCAGAACTATTGGATTAACGAGGGCTATTTAACCCGTGAGCATGAAGATCGGCGAAAGAAAGAGGGAATTGAGATCTTAAGGAAATTCTATCAAAAAGAAGAGGCAACTAAAGAAGTCCCATTCTATATCGAGAAACCATTCAAATTTAGCGTAGACGGTACTTTGGTTAAGGGACGTTGGGATCGAGTAGATAAAACTAAAGTAGGAATTGAACTTTCGGATTATAAAACTTCTTCTGCAAAAGATGAAAAGACTGCTAAGAGAAAAGTCGCTGATAGCCGACAATTAAGACTATATGCACTCTCTTATCAAAATATTTATAACGAGATTCCTAAAGCAGTTAGTTTAATCTTCCTAGGTTCTGATAATAAAGGAAGTAGGGAAGTAACTAAGAAAGATTTAGAAAAGTCAGAAGCGGAAATCAAAAAGGCAGCTTCAGGGATTAAAAAACAAAACTTCAAAGCAAAGCCAGAGTACCGTGCCTGCAATTATTGCCCGTTTAAAAACATTTGCCCAGATAAGCGCGAGAATTAAAAAAAGTCCCACGTTTTTGTAAACACGCGGGACTTAAATAAGACACCTAGAAATGCGAGAGTGAAGATAGTCACTAAATAGAACGAGGCCAATGCTCCCAACCCCAACCCCCAAAATAGACATTATCTTCCAGGGGGGAAAGGGATAGAAAATGAAGGCGAGAGTAAAAAACAATATCGCCACAAGGAGTAAAATAATCCCAGCAGCTATTCTCTTCTTCATTCAGGTCCTCCTTTCTTGTCTTGTTTGACTAAATTTTAATGAGCAGGGACCTAGAAGTATACTATAAATTAAATCAAAAGTCAAGTGTTAAAAGTATTACATTTTGCTGACCTTCACCTTGGCGTTGAGAACTTCGGCAAACTTAATCCTAAAACTAGCCTCAATAGTAGGGTGGAGGACTTTCTAAATGCTTTTGACCTTTTAGTCGAAAAAGGATTAAAAGAAAAGGTTGATCTGGTAATTTTTGCCGGGGATGCTTTTCGTGATCGCAATCCTAATCCCACCTTACAACGCGAATTTGCAAAGCGAATCAGTAAATTCATTCATGCTGGTATCCCAGTAGTTCTATTAGTAGGAAATCATGATCTTCCCAGAGTAAAAAATCGTGCTAACACTTTGGAAATCTACAAAGTCCTCGACATTCCAGGATTAACTGTAATTGACCAAATTGAAATTATAAAAATCAAAACTGGCAAGGGCTATGTCCAGATTGCTGGAGTTCCTTGGGATTATTTCTTAAATCTTTTCCTAGCTCTTAAAGCCGAGCAGAAAACGACGCGTAGCGTCGTCCCGAATTCGACCCTGAGCGAAGCGAAGGGGAAGGAGAGGGAACCCGAAAATCTCAAAAAACTCCTGGAAGAACAAATCAAAGCCAAAATCAAAGACCTTGCTGAGAGACTTGACCCTGACTTTCCAAGCATTCTTACTGCTCATCTTCCCCTAGGACAACAATTTGGTAGCGAGCAAGACCTCGAGATCGAACTGGATGTTTTCCTTAAACCCGAGATAGTTATCAACTCTGACTTTGATTACATTGCCCTGGGGCACATGCATCGTTTTCAAGAGCTATCTAAAGACCCTCTTGCTATCTTCCCAGGGAGTCTAGAAAAAGTCGATTTTGGCGAGAAAAACCAAGAAAATGGCTTTGTAATTATCAACCTGACTCAGAAAA
>SOKK01000108.1 GCA_004374725.1 Patescibacteria group bacterium
CCCCAAATCCTAAAACTGTTTTCCAACCTCAAGAAAGAGGACCTTAATCATGCCTACCTCTTTACAGGCAAGGAAGGAATGGGAAAATCTAAGCTCGCAAAGCAACTCGCCAAATCCCTTCAATGCCCGACCGGGAAACTACTCAAACCTTGCGAGAAATGTCCTGCTTGTCTTAGTAAGAACCTTGAGACTACAATCCTCAAAGGCCCCCAAAAAATCTCCATTGACGAGATTCGCAAAATCCAGAAGAAAATGAATTTCAAATCCCAAGATAACTCTTTCAAAATCTGCATCATCGACAACGCCGAACGTTTAACTCAAGAAGCAAGTAATTGTCTTTTAAAGATTTTAGAGGAACCACCAGAAAAATCAATCTTTATTCTAACCACCTCCAAACCAAAACTAATTTTCTCTACCATCCACTCACGTTGTCAGACAATAAAATTCTTGCCAGTTCCCAAAGATATCCTAGAACAAGAACTAAAAAAACTATTCCCTGATCAAGAAATTAACCCCGAAATCATTAACTATGCTGATGGTGCTCCGGGAAAAGCAATTAAGCTACTAGGAAATCAAGAATTTGCAACCGAATTAGAAGAACAAAAAAAACTGCTTTATGAATTCTTGAAAGGTTCTACTCCGAAGCGCTTCCAAATAACAACAGAATTGAGTAAACTGACCTACCCAGAAATTAAAAACACCCTCGAACAATGGCTATCCATCGTGAACTTAGACCTAAAGAAAGCCAGAAATCCCCAAAATGAAAATCTTACCACCTTTTTAAAACTTCTATTGGAAATCAAACAGAAAACAGACTATAATTTAAACAAGCGAATTCTTTTAGATCAACTTGCAATCCTAGGACCGAAAATAGAATGAAAAAAGCAATTGGTGTCCAATTCAGACCAGGAGGGAAAATTTACGATTTTGACCCCGGACGACGCAAACTCAAAATCAAAGACTTTGTAATTGTCTCAACTAAGCAAGGGAATGAGACTGGTCAGGTGATCTATAACGATAAAGACATTAATGAGAGGTTACTTAAAACTCCCCTCTCACCGATTGTCCGCAAGGCAAGTAAAATTGATATCAAAAAAATCAAGCGTCTTCAAGAAGATGAAAAAGAAACCCTCAAAATTTTTGAAAAAAAGATTGAAGCTCACGGATTAGAAATGGAACCAATGGACGCTAAGATCTCTTTTGATGAACGCAGATTAACTCTTACCTTTGTCGCCGAGGGACGCATAGATTTTAGGAAACTCGTTCGTGACCTTGCTAGCCATTTTAAGAAATCAATTCGCCTTACTCAAATCGGTCCCCGTGACCGTGCTCAGATCACGGGTGGGTTTGGGATGTGCGGACGGGAACTCTGCTGCACGAGGTTTCTAAAAGACTTCGAAAGTATTACAATGGACTTAGCACGTGAACAAGATATGGGAGGCCGAGGCAGTTCTAAAATCACTGGTGCTTGTGGAAGATTGAT
Organism: Patescibacteria group bacterium; assembly: GCA_004374725.1. GTDB lineage: Bacteria > Patescibacteriota > SOKK01 > SOKK01 > SOKK01 > SOKK01. Next base: position 1,484 of record SOKK01000108.1, read on the forward strand.
GTGCTGCCTTAACTACGAGATTAATGAATACCGAGATCTCCTTAAAAAAATGCCTCAACCTAAGGAAAAAGTAAAAACCCCCAAGGGTAATGGAACTGTAATTGGCCGAAATATCCTAGAACAAACAGTTGACATTCTTCTAGACGATAATAAAACCCGAGAAAAGCTTGATATCTCTGAAGTTAAAAAACTAAAAAAACCCTTAAAAATATTTAGGAGGAAATGAATTAATGATTAATGACTAATGATTAATTATTAATTAGCCATTAGCCATTACCCATTATTCATTAAAACACCATGATACTAGAACTTGTTATTCTGTTTTGTCTCGCTGGAATCATCTTAGTAATTCTAAGAAAGTTTTCTGAAATCAATAAAAAAGTTACCCCGCTTACAACTGAAAAAAGTGCAAAGGCCAAAGAAGCAATCCTCGAAAAAGAACTACCTAAAGTCAAGGAACAACTCAAAAAAACTCAGGCCAAAAAAGAACCTGCCCCTGAAGACAAAAGCACCAGTAAACTCTTTAAGCAACTTTCGAGATATTTAAAAAGAAGTGACTACCGCAGCGCAGAAAAATGCTGCATCAAAATTATCACCAAAAATCCCAAGAATAATAAGGCTTATGAACAATTAGGAACAGTTTATTTAAAGCAAAAAAATTATCCTGACGCCGAAAAATCCTTTCAGAAAGCCGTAGAATTAGATCCGCGTAGTGACTATGCTGCAAGTGGCCTCGGCCTAAGCTACTACCACCAAAAGAAATACCCCAAGGCTATCGAGTCCTATGAACAAGCAGTTGGCCTTAACGATAAGATTGCTCGCCGCTTCATTAACCTTGGCTCTGCTTATATTGCTCTGAAAAAGTTTGAAGAAGCAAAAGAAGCTTATAAAAAAGCGATTAAGATTAAACCAAAAAATACTCGTTATCTGGAACTACTCTTGAACATCGCTCTAAAAACAGAAGACAAAAGTGATGCTAAGAAAGCCCTAGATCAAATGCTCGAGATTGATCCCCACAACCGCGAAGTAAGAAGACAGCTTGCTGAGTTGGAGAAATAAATTAGAAATGCACAGATTTAAAGTAGGTAAATCACGAAATAATCAGCTGATGCATTATTCTGTAGGAGCTCTTATTAAAGAGAAAGACAAATACCTTCTTATTGATCGAAAAAAACCTCCCCTTGGTTTTGCAGGAATCGCAGGGCACATTGATCAGGGTGAAAATGCGATAGAAGCTCTTAAACGAGAAGTCAGGGAAGAAAGCGGATTAAAAATCAAAAATTGCAAATTACTTTTTAAAGAAGGGTTAAACTGGAATTGGTGTAGCAAAGGAGCTAAAACCCACTATTGGTATCTCTTTGAATGCGAAGCAGAAGGAAAACCAAGACTAGACAAATCCGAAGCCAAGTCCATTCAGTGGTACACAAGAGACGAAATCAAAAAGCTAAAGCTTGAACCAGTCTGGAGATATTGGTTCAAGAAACTAAAAATTATTTGAAGGGCCGGGATAGCTCAGTGGTAGAGCAACTGTTTTGTAAACAGTAGGTCGGGGGTTCGAATCCTCTTCCCGGCTCCATCCTCCTAACTTTCACTATTGAGATTTAAAAACGCTTATAGAAATTTCATTAAAATTGGGATTTAGTTTTCCTTTATGAATATCAACGGTGAAAGTTGGGAGGATCCATCCATAAACCAAGTAAGAGGTGATA
>SOKK01000098.1 GCA_004374725.1 Patescibacteria group bacterium
GGTCTCGGGGATAAGTTGGAAATTAAAAAAGCGGCGTTCGGTTAGAAAGCCGCTTCTATTTCTTGCACCAGCAACTTAGGGTGTTGCCTGGTTTACTAAGTTTGCTACCGCAGGCTAGGCAGTGAGTTCGAATTTTTCTAGTCGCGGCACTGACTGGTTTTGGGATAGGAATGGTCTGATAGGGAATGTTGCGGGTATCGAGATAAGTTATGAATTGGCGACGCCAACCTCCTTTTAAACATCCCCATAGTTTGTCACGGAGAAATGAAAGATGAAGCCCTTGGAGATTCTTTTTGAGAATCTTGATTCCTCTCCTGCTAGCCATTGATACTATTTGATCAATTGCCACTTTCTTGTTTCGAGGCCAATTGAATCTTGATACCATCTCTAATCACCACCTTATCTGTTTTTGAATTTGCGTTCCACGCTCTTGGTACTGAGTAATCTACCATACTAAATCGTAATTGTCAATGTCTAAGAAAAATCAAAAGGAGTTTAAAGTTAAAAAAACTGACCTTGCTAGTAAATCTAGCTTACGACTAGACCTCTTTTTGAGTCAGAAATTTCCCAAACTAACCAGAAGCTATCTTCAACAAGTGATCAAAAAGGGGTGTGTTCTAGTCAATGGTGCAAAAGCTAAATCTAGCAAAAGAGTAGCAAGAGGCGATGAAGTTAAAATCAGCTTTCCGCAGCCAGAGAAAATTGAATTAAAACCCGAAGAAATTCCTTTAGACGTTGTCTATGAAGATAGTAATATTATAGTAATTAACAAACCAGCAGGATTGGTTGTCCATCCTGGGGTCGGGAATAAAAAAGGAACTTTGGTAAATGCACTCCTGCATCATCTTCCGAAGTTAGGGAGAATTGGGAGCAAGCTCCGGCCAGGGATTGTTCACCGCTTAGATAAAGATACTTCAGGGGTAATGATCGTGGCGAAAAACGATTTAGCGTTTCAGGATTTGGTCGGACAATTTAAAAGACATCAGGTTCAAAAAGAGTATCTTGCTCTGGTCTATGGCAAGGTGCGGCCCAAGAGGGGAAAAATTATTGCGCCGATCAGACGTGATTATCATGACCGCAAACGAATGGCCGTGGCAGGAATGGGCAAGGGCAAAGAGGCCGAAACAAAGTATGAGGTGGAGAAATATTTTAAGGATCAATTTACTTTGCTAAGAATCTTTCCCAAGACCGGGCGCACTCACCAGGTTCGCGTTCATCTAAACAGCATTGGCTATTCTATCGTTGGCGATAAAACTTATAAACCGAAGCAGAACTTTGTGAATAGGGCAAAAGAACTAGATCTTGAGAGACAATTCCTACATGCGAAATCTATTACTATTAAACTATTAACTGGAAAAAGAAAGAAATTTAGTGCTGCTCTTCCGTCTGATTTAAAAATGGTTCTCAAAAAACTAACTGAGCTATAATGCCAAAAATTCTTGAATTAAAACCTAATCAAAGACTCTTTGTAATCTCTGGCCCTTCAGGGGTGGGAAAAGATACTGTAATTGAGGGACTAAGGGAATTTTTAGATTTCAATTGGGTGATCAGTACAACTGATAGAGCAAAGAGGGAAGGTGAGAAGGAAGGAAAGCCCTATCACTTTATCAGTCCGGGTAAATTTGATGAAATGATCAAAAATAATGAATTTGTTGAGCATGATCATATGTATGGCTTCCGATGTGGGACTGCTTTTGCTGCAATTGAAAATGCTTTTCGAGATTCCCAGGTTGTGATTTGGAAAGGGTACCCACAGAGCTTGAAAAGAATTAAGGAAATAGTTCCAGAGGCAACTTTTATTGCAATTCTCCCGCCAGTTTTTTCTGCACTTGAAAAAAGATTAAGAAAGCGAGGAGCTGATTCTGAAGAATCAATTCAAGAGAGAATCGCAGTAGCTAAAGGAGATTTGGAAGCTCTGGAATTTGTAGATTACAAGGTAATTAACCCTGAAGGTAAACCAGAATTAGCTTCCAAAGAAATTTTTAAAATCATTAAAAAAGAAACAAAAAATTGTGGTATAATGTAAATGAAATTACGACTAAACCTTCAAAGTGGAAATCTGGGAAACAATTAGGGAAATTCTTGCTAACAAAGTGGTAATCTTTCCACTCGTCGCTTATTTTACTGCGCAAATTTTAAAGCTTGTCTTGCGAGCTTTGGGATATCCCTCGCGGAAAGAACATCCTTTTTTGCTAGAATCCGGGGGGATGCCGAGTGCACACACTGCGGTGGTAACTGCCCTGGTGCTGACTGTAGGGGCAAGTTGTGCAGATGGAGTGAGGTCAGGTCTATTTGGGGTGAGCGTGGTTTTTGCTGCAATTGTAATTTATGATGCGATTTATGTCCGGGGGCGTGCTGACAGGCAGGCAGTTGTGTTAAATAAAATTGTTGATCTATTTCCCAAGCTCAAGCGAGATAAATTTAAGAGACTCAAGACCCAAGAAGGACATACTTATCTAGAGATAGCAGGAGGAGTAGTCTGGGGAATAATTTTAACTTTATTCTTACTTTGGGTCACCTAAAATAGGTAAAAGGTTAAAGGTGATAGGTTAGAGGTAAAAATACCTATAACCTCTTACCTATTTACCTGTAACCTAATATTTATTCCGATGTTTAATTTTGATCAGCTTCTAAAATTAAACTTTTGGTTTGCGAAAAGCCCTGGACCAGCAGGGGTGTATTTTACACGTCTTTCCTTTGTCTTTGGTCTCTTATTTTTAATTGCGTTGGTAATCTATCTTTTTATTGCCAAGGTTAAACGTAAGGATTTTAATCCAGTTAAGGCAAAACTCTGGCGCAAAGTTTACATTTGCTTTTTTACGATTAGTATTATCGGAGGGGCTTTAATCTTTTTCCGCTATGAGCAAATTCCCTTTCTTTCTTTGCGTTTCTTGATGCTGACTTTGTTGGTTGGTTTCTTGGTTTGGGTGGGTTTTATCATCTTTTACTACTTGCGAGGATTTAAGAGAGAACTTTTGGAATATCAAGAAGAAGAGCGGAAGAAAAAATATCTCAGGTAGTCTACTATTTCTAGGGGGAGTTTATGAAAAGATTGTTTAAGCTTTTAATTTGCTCCGGCTTGATTTTGGTGGGAGCTTTTATGTTTGCGCCTCCAGTTTCGGCAACCTGGAGTAGTCAAACAAGCGGATTTGTTGTTGCTATCAATGATGTTTATATGGTTGATGAGAAC
>SOKK01000089.1 GCA_004374725.1 Patescibacteria group bacterium
ACTTCAATATCTTTGACTTTCTTTTCAATCCGCTGTGCCAATTTCTCCATATCCACGCCTTCTTCTCCCAAAACCGAGGCCTCAGTTAAAAGTTCCTGATCACCTAAAGTTTTTAGGAATGGAGAATTCGCAATCAAAAGATCCCGGGCGTCAGCAATATTGATAAAAGCAATTTTGTCCGGAGCAGTGGTCGTTTTGTCTAAGAGTCCAACCATCTCAAATTCCTTTTTCTGGATGGTTACCTTATCACCAACCTCCACTTTGAATTTATTGACTAAATCAGAACCCAAAACTACTTTGCTACGTTCCTTTTCTTCCCACCAATTACCATCCAAAAAAGTCATCTTTACTCCCATATCATTATCCTGAAACTGCTCGGTCTTTAATCCCATGATCATTTCTGGCATACCAAATGACATGTGAGAATCATCTGATAAAGAAAGCATGATTTCCTCGCGAACTAGCCGCACTCCTTTAATCTTTTTAATCTCTTCTATTTTACTGTACGGCAAAAGTCCCATCCCGAAACCGCCTTTGGGCAAGATCGAGATCTGATTTTGGTAATAATTCCGACCGCCGGAAATCAGCTGGTTCATTTTCTCCGCCATCCCACCCATTACTGTTAAGGCATAAATCCCAATCACAATCCCAAAAATGGTCAAAAAAGTTCGGCCTTTGCGCCGAAACATGTTTCGAAAGATATGCAACATAGCTAGTATCTATTAAGTAATTCCAAAAGTTAGCTTTTTGCCTTAAAAAACTTTGCTTTTGTCAGAATCAAATCAATCAATATCCCAATCACCATCCCTGCTCCAGAAAAAAGGAGAATCTCTCCTGGTTCTCTAATCACTGTCGCCAAACTGATAAGAATTCCGACTAATCCTCCCCGAAGAACAAGACTAATCTTAAGACCTCCTAGGACCCCGATAATCAATCCTATCAGCAAGCGGCTATAAAAAATCTCCGCCGCTTCTAATTGGCAGATGGTGATACATTTCTTAACAAGAAGTACACAAATTCCTCCAAAAACCGCTCCCAAAACAATTCCACCAATGATTCTTTTATAGTTCATCATTTTGGTTTGAAAAAAAGAAGGCAAAGACAATCATAAAATTGTATTTACCCCCTCTTGCAAACTCTCCCCTTCCTCAAGATTAGTATAGCATATTATACCCAAAATCAAAAATATTATCCTCTGTGTTATAATAAGAACGCAATGTTAAAAACTCAACTAAAAAAAGAGATCGAAAAAGCCCTTAAAGAAGCTCAAAGTAAAAAAGAACTTCCCGATTTTAAGTTGCCTAAATTTACGATCGAAAGGCCAGAAAACGAGAAATTTGGTGATTATGCTGCAAATATCGCAATGCAATTAGCGCCAATAATTAAAAAATCTCCAGCGGAAATTGCGAAGGCGATTGTAAAACATTTTAAAGCAGAGGAATTTGAAACTCCCGAAATCGCTGGAGGATTTATTAATTTTAAATTGCAACAAGAATATCTAATTAAAAATCTTCAAGAAATTATCGAACAAAAAGATCAGTTCGGTTCAGAAAGAAACAACAAAACAATTGTGATAGACTATTCCTCTCCCAATGTTGCAAAACCTTTTGGAATCGGTCACTTGCGATCCACCTTAATAGGTGACTCAATTAAAAAAACCTACAAAAAAATAGGATGGAATACTGTAGGAATTAACCATATTGGTGACTGGGGAACTCAATTCGGAAAACTTTTAGTTGCTTTTGAAAAATGGGGAGATGAGGATGAATTATATCAAAAAGGAATTAAGTACTTGTATAACCTTTATGTTAAATTTCATAAAGAAGAAGAAAAAGACCCTAAGCTAAAAAAACTTGCTAAGGAAAAATTCAAAAAACTCGAAAGCGGAGATAAAAAAGCAAAGCACATCTGTGCACTTTTTACACATGCCAGCATAGAAGAATTCGATAAAATCTACAAAGATCTAGGAATAAAATGGGATTTAATTCAGTGGGTTGCGGGAAAAAGAAATCCCAGAATCCCAGAATCAGAATACAATAAAGAGGCAAAAGAACGAACCCAAGAATGGCTTGAGAGTGGAAAAGCTAAGGAAAGCAAAGGAGCAATCATAATTGAGCTACCAGATAAAAATATCCCTCCGCTACTCCTAGAGAAGTCCGACGGTGCTACTCTGTACGCTACTCGCGATCTCGCTGCTGCAATCGACCGCTACGATAAATACAAATTTGACTTAATGGTTTATGAGGTTGGTAATGAACAAGCACTTCACTTTAAACAGCTATTCCTAGCCCTGGAAAAACTGGGCTACAAATGGGCTAAGGATTGCAAACATATTTCTCATGGTCTATATAGATTTAAAGATGGGAAGCTTTCTACCAGAAAAGGTAAAACTATCTTCATGGAAGACATTATTAATGACGCAATTGAAAAATCCAAGAAAATTATCCAAGAAAAAAATCCTGATTTAAAAAACAAAGATCAAACTGCAAAGAAAGTCGGGATTGGGGCAATTAAATATAACGATCTTGCCCAACATCGCCAAACTGATATTATTTTTGATTGGGAGAAGATTTTGAATTTTGAAGGAAACAGCGGACCGTATCTGCAATATACATACGCAAGAATTCAAAGTATTATCAAAAAATCAAACGTAGGGGCAGGTCACAACCTGCCCACTCAGTTTAAGGAACCTGAAGAGATTAGTTTACTCCGAGAGTTAATCTACTTCCCTGAGGTTGTCCAATCTGCAGCAGGGAGTTTTGAGCCTCACCGAATTGCGAATTATTTAAATGATTTGGCTCGAAAATTTAATCTTTTCTATAACAAATTGCCTGTTTTAAAGGCAAAAAACGAGGAAACTAAAAACAGCCGCCTGAGCTTGATTAGTGCTGTGGCAGAGGTTCTATCGATTGGGCTAGATCTTTTGGGGATTGAGACAGTAGAAGAAATGTAAACATAGTTAAGAAACTAAAAACACACCTCTTTACAGAAAGGTGTGTTTTATAATTGCTATTTAAACTTAGAGAGATTCTGAAACAAGTTCAGAATGACAATTTTTACTTGTTACTTGAAACTTGTTACTTGTCTACTGCCCCTGCCACTCAATCTGATCAATCTTCCAACTCCCGTTCTCTTGGACAA
>SOKK01000060.1 GCA_004374725.1 Patescibacteria group bacterium
CAAAATCCTGAACGGCGATAGTTTTGCCAAGATATGATTTGTTGCCTTGCAGAAGCACTATTTCAAGACCTTCTTTAAGAAGATTGTTTTTAGTAACTTGAACGCTGGAGAGAACTCCATCACTTTTTCGATAAGGCACAAAACGACACTTTTTATTAAGCTTTCTTAATCTCTTTTTAATCTCCACTAAATCTTTATTTGTTATCTTTAATCCAAAGGCGGAAACGCCAAAAGAAAACTTAGAATTTGTTTTAATGGTCTGATTAATCGCTTGAGCGACTTGTGAAGATAAGTTATCCAGTTTAATTTCCTCTACGTCCACAATCCGAATTATCCCGCCAAGTTGATTTAAAAAACTTTGGGGTTCAATTTCTTTTTCAATCTCAAAAACAGCAAATTCTTTTTCAAATTCCTTGAGCTCAAAGTTAATCCCCTTGCTTTTGAAAACACTCGCTATTTCCAGTAGTGATAGCTTGGGATGTTTGCCAAGGATGAAAGCATAATTCATAAGAAAGGTAAGAGAGCAAAGGTAAGAGGTAAATATGAAATTTTCAACCCTTGACCTATTACCTCTGACCTCTGACCTATTTCTGATTAAGTATAACTTAATTTAACCTAACTAAAAAGGAGTAACTTATGTCAAAACCAAGTTTTATTCATGAACTAAAACTAATCAAGCAATTTTCCTTACCGGGGAGAGCTATTCTGGTAATAGCCGGGGTAGTTCTTCTTTTAGGTGGAGGAATCGGAGGTTATTTGGCAGGAGAAAGTGCGGCTAGTACTAGTAGTGCTAACTCTGAAAAAGATAGTAACCTAGCGACAAAAAACTATCAGTTGAAGTTTGAAGGTTTAGAGGAAGAGGAGGTAAAAGGCGAAGCGAGCGAGGGATTGAAATTAACTTATCGCGGTGAAGAGATTGAAGGTTCAGAAATAGAACTTTCACCCAAAGAAGGATCCAAGAAAATTAACCTTCAGATTGTTTTAGGGAGTGAGAAATTAAATTTAATCTTGCCTTTGTTCAGTGCTCCGAAGGTTGTTGCAACTACTAATAGCAATAGTACAGGAAGTTCAGAAGCAACCAAAACCACTGGCAAGTATGTTGCTAGTAAAAGCGGCGGGAAATATCATCTCCTGGACTGCCGCTATGCCAAAAAGATGAAAGAAGAGAATAAGATTTGGTATGGGTCCAAAGAAGAAGCTGAAGCGGATGGCAAGGATTCGTGTGGGGTTTGTAAACCCTAAGAAAAAGCCCCGCGGTTAGGCGAGGCGAGGTTTTTAGGCTTGGGCGGCGAGACGGTCCTTTCACTTCTTGTGAAGACTGGGGGGAAGCAATGCCGGTTTAATCCTAAGCTCTTTTACGAAGTTACAAAAATGGAGACGGGTATTAACTGCAAGGAAAGATTTACCGAGGTCGGTTTGGGGGTTGGTTTTGAGAAGAGTTTCTACCTCTTTGCTCCCAGCAAAGATTTCGACGTCGTTTTGCTGAAAGTGGAAGATTAGCGGTTGCCATTCATGATCACGCCTTGCTTCGGTGATCGTCTCTCCCAGAATCGCCAGTTCTCCTTGGACTCGGACTTCTCCCCGTGAGATAGGAGGATCGCCATAGCAGTCGGTGGGAATAACTAATTCCCAGGGACGATATTTTCCTTCCAGTTCCCCATGGCACCTAATGTAAGCTTTCCTTTGGGGAATCTGGCCGAAGTAAGTGTTAGTAGTGTCCCCGTAGTTAGTTCGGTACTTGCTGAAGATGACGAAAAGCTCACCGTCTGGTGCTGAGTTGAGCTTTTCTGCAAGAGCTAGGATTCTTTCTTGATCCTCTTTATCCATACCATCACCGCCTTATTTGAGTTTTTTAAATAACTTACGATTTCTTGGAAGGGGTAAGTATAGCAGAACCCTAGACTTTTGCAAGCTAAAAAAACAGGCCTTGTTTGAGGTCTGTTTTTTGGTGCCGAAGGCCGGAGTTGAACCGGCATGAGGGATGAACCTCACTGGTTTTTGAGACCAGCGCGTCTACCAATTCCGCCACTTCGGCTTCTATAAATAATCCTAAGTTTATCTTACCGCTCTGGGGTTTTTAAGTCAATGAAGGGCTTTTTGGGCGATTATCCCCAATTTCTCCCCTTACTAATTTTCTTAAAATAGTTTATACTGAGTTTGTCCATCTGCACTAAATCTTTGATGGACAGGTCCGCCTCGCTAGAGCATGGCAGAGGCGGGTTAAATTAAAAGGAACTTTTATGAGGGGAGCGCTTTATTTAAGATGGCGGCCTCGGGTTTTTAGTGAACTTACAGGCCAAGATCACATCAAAAAAACTCTTCTGAATGCTTTGAAAGAAGGCAAAGTTGGACATGCCTATCTTTTTTGTGGTCCTCGAGGAACCGGAAAAACCACTACCGCCCGGCTACTTGCCAAGGCACTCAATTGCGAAAGTCCCAAGAAGGGTGAACCTTGCAATAAATGCGAAAGCTGTGAAGAAATTAATGAAGATAAAGCTTTGGACTTGATTGAAATTGATGCCGCCTCTAACCGAGGGATTGATGAGATCCGGGATTTGAGAGAAAAAGTTCGAGTAGCACCAGCGAAGTCAAAATATAAGGTCTTCATTATTGATGAAGTGCATATGCTTACCAAAGAGGCCTTCAATGCGCTCTTAAAAACCTTGGAAGAACCTCCCAAGCACGTAATCTTTGTTCTCGCTACAACCGAAGTCCAAAAAGTGCCCTTAACGATTCTTTCCCGCTGCCAGCGTTTTGACTTCCATTTGATTGGTCAAGAGAATCTTCGGGATAAACTAAAAAAGATCATTAAAAAAGAAAAGATTGACATTGATGATAAATCATTAGATCTGGTTGTGCGTAAAGCAAAAGGGAGTTACCGTGATGCAGAGAGTTTGCTGGATCAATTGGCAGCTTTCTCGAAACAAAAGATTGATTTTGAAATGGTGAAAGATATTCTGGGCCTGCCGGATTTTGTGGAGATTGGGAAATTAGCAGAAGCGCTTTCGGAAAGAGATAATAAAAAGGCTCTTAAGAAACTTGAGGAACTTCTGGACAAAGGTGAGGATCCAGAGCAATTAACAATTAGTTTAATTGATTTTTTCCGCGATGGCTTGCTTGTTAAAGTTGGCGGCGAAGATCTTACCGGGGAATTAGGTAAGGACGAATTAAAATTTCTAGAGAAAATAAGTAAAGAAATAACTGAAAAAGATTTTTTGAAAATTATTAATTTGCTTATTCAAGCCCAAACTCAATTAAAATTTACCGAGGTTCAAAGATTGCCTTTAGAACTTGCTTTCTTGGATTTTTGTGAAGGTGGTGGGTCTATGCCTGCGGAAGATAAAAAAACTGTTAAGGAGTCAAAAAAGGAAATTTTCGTTAAAAAGACAAGAGAAGTTCCTAAGAAAATTAAAGAGATTATTAATAAAAAGGAGCCCGAGGAAAAACCTTCTCCCAAACCAACTTCTCCTGTTCGACAGGGAGATCAAAAAATAACAATTGAAGAAATTAAAGAAAAGTGGGATCAAATTTTAGAAAAAATAAAAGAAGCAAACCATTCTGTAAAGGCCTTTCTTGCGGCAGGGAATCCCACTGAGGTTGCGGAGGGCAACTGGTTGATTGTTTATTACCGTTATGGTTTTCATAAGGAGAAGATGGATGAACTTAGGAACCGCCAGGTTGTAGAGAAAGCAATTTTGGAGGTCACAGGTTGCAACTTACGTTTAAGAGGGAAAATCGAGGAAGAGGAAGAAAAACCTAAACCGATTCAGAGAGATAGGTTGAATCGAAAAGATAATCATAATTCAACAAAGGAAGTGTTTGAAGTTTTTGGGGGAGGGAAAATAATTAATAATGATTAATGAATAATTAAAAATGGCTGATCGAAAAACTGTTCAACCACAATTCAAGTCAGAAGGAGCGGACGTTCCGCCCCAGAACATTGAGGCCGAACAAGCTGTGCTTGGTTCACTCTTGATTGACAAAGACGCAATTGTTAAAGTCGCGGATATTTTGAGATCAGAGGATTTTTACCAAGAGAAACATGAGATTATTTACAAGGCGATGTTGGATGTTTATGAAGCGCGCGATCCGATTGACCTTGTGACTTTGACAGCGAGATTAGAAAAGGCAAAGCAGATTGAAAGTATCGGCGGAGCAAGTTATCTCTCGGAACTCTTAAGTATTGTCCCGACTGCCTCTCATGTTGCAAGTTATGCAAAAGTAGTTCAGGAGAAGGCAACTCTGCGTCGTTTAATTAAAGCTGCTAGTGACATTATGGCGCTTGGTTATCGGGAAAACCAGAGTCTGACTGACCTTCTGGATCGGGCAGAGCAAAACCTTTTCTCGGTTTCTCAAAAGTATCTCAAAGAAAAATTTATCCCCTTGAAAGATGTCTTGACGGATGCTTTTGACAGAATTGATTTACTTCATAAAGATAAGAGTCAAATGCGAGGAGTGCCGACGGGCTTTAAAGGGCTTGATAGGCGGTTGGCTGGTTTGCAACCTTCTGATTTAGTGATCATTGCTGCGCGTCCCTCGATGGGGAAATCGAGTTTGGCTCTAAACATTGCTCAGCATGTTGCGACAGAGGAGAAGACTTCAGTTGGTTTCTTTAGTTTGGAGATGTCCAAGGAGCAGTTAGTAGATAGAATGCTTTGCGCCGAGGCGGGGATTGATCTTTGGAAACTGCGTACGGGGAGCTTGGATGATGATGACTTCCCAAAGCTAGGACATGCAATGGGGGTTCTATCAGATGCGCCGCTTTATATTGATGACGCGGCGAATGCTAATGTAATGGAGATCCGTACTAAGGCTCGCCGGCTCCAAGCGGAACATGGTCTGGGTTTAATTATTGTTGATTATCTACAGTTGATGGCAGGGACAAATGGAGGGGGAGGTAGTGATAACCGGGTTCAAGAAGTTTCTGAGATCTCTCGTGGACTAAAGGGAATTGCTCGCGAATTAGATATCCCAGTGATTGCTTTGTCTCAGTTATCTCGTGCTGTTGAACAGCGCCAGCCGCACATCCCTCAGTTAGCGGACCTACGAGAAAGTGGCTCGATTGAGCAAGATGCTGATGTAGTGATGTTTGTTTATCGCGAGGAGATGTATGAGCCAGATACAGATCGCAAAAACATTGCTGATATTTTCATTAAGAAACATCGTAATGGCCCCACGGGGCAAATAGAACTTTTCTTTCATGCTGATCAGACAAAATTTAGTGATTTGGAAACAGATCGTACAGAGAGAACTAAAGAATAATCAATAACTATTAATTAAAATAAAGGAGTGATTATGCTTACAATCTTTTGGGTTTTGATTGGAGCCGCTGCAGCATTAGTTTTGTGGGTTATCATGATCTTCAATAGCTTGGTGCGTTTAAAGAATCGTACCAAGGAAGCTTGGTCAGACATTGATGTCCAATTGAAGCGGAGATATGATTTGATTCCAAATTTAATTGCAACAGTTAAGGGCTATGCTGAGCATGAGGATCGAGTTTTCACTAAAGTAACTGAGGCACGTAGCCAAGCAATTGCTGCCAAGGATCCCAAAGAGCAATCCAAGGCTGAAAATATGCTTACAGGGACGCTTAAGACTTTATTTGCTGTAGCAGAAAATTATCCTGAACTTAAAGCAAACGCGAATTTTTTAGAACTTCAGCGAGAACTATCAGACACTGAAAATAAAGTTCAAGCCGCGCGGAGATTTTATAACGGCAACGTCCGTGACTTTAACATTAAGACCGAGGTCTTTCCCTCGAGTATTATTGCGAAGACGTTTAAGTTTAAGCAGTTTGAGTTGTTTGAGTTAGAAGGAGAGGAAGAAAAAAGAGCGCCAAAAGTGGAGTTCGGGAAATAAAAATACCTGTACCCTGTAACCTGTGATCTATCTAATGCGTGATATCCGGCCGGTAAGGAAAATTGACTTACGACCAAAACCTAAAAAACTGACCACAAAGGAGGATCGGTGGTTTAAGTTACCGCGGAAGTTGTTTAGTTTCAAAAAGAAATCTAAAAAGACAACTTTTAAAAGGAAGGAACAAAGAAAATTTGTAGATTCTTGGGGGATTAGACCCGAGTTGTTAAAGAAACCTCATAAAGCTAAGCCGAAAAAAGAAATTGTTAAGAAAACTGTTTCTGGGAAAATCAATTATAAAAAATGGGGAAATAAATTCCAAAGAAAGGCTCTGGGTTTCTGGAAAGGTGTTAGGGACTTAGATCAGAAGGAAAAAATTAGCGATAAGAAAAAAGAAGCCAAGAAATGGTACCAGAAATGGTGGTTCAACTTCATTGTGGTTGGCTTTTTTGTTGGACTGACAGTTCTTCTGACTTATCCCTTAATTAAATATTTTACGGTTGGGATTCCTGGGGATGGGGGAGACGGAGGGATGTTTCTATGGGATATGTGGTGGGTCAAACATGCGGTTTTAGATCTTCAGCAAGATCCTTTCTATACGGACTTAATTGCGGCTCCTCACAAAGTTGACCTTACTTTTCACACCCTCGCACTCTCCAATTCCCTAATTTCAATTCCTTTTCAATTCTTGTTTGGAATTGTTGCTGCTTTCAACCTTGTTTTTATGGGGGGATTTGTTTTGGCCGGTTGGGGAACTTATCTTTTGATTCGTTATTTAACAAAAAGCATCTTAGCAGGAATTGTGGCGGGAGTGATCTTAAGTTTCGCACCCTACATTATGGTCCGTTCTTTGGGGCATTTTAACTTGGCGACGATCTGGCCGATTCCGTTCTTTATTCTGTTTTTGATGAAAATGTTCTACGGAAAGAGGTGGTATCCCGCAATTTTAGCTGGAATTTTTGGCGGGATTTTGTGTTTGAATAGCTTGCAGTATGCAGTGATGTTCGCCCTCTTTGTTGGATTAATCTATCTTTTCTACTTGATTGCTGAACCAAAGCGCTTTTTAGTTTCCACTTTCTTAGTTAAAAGTGCTTTGATGTTGGTAGTTTTGCTTTTAGTTTTTTCACCGCTGCTTTTTCCAGCTCTCGCGAATTATCAATATAACCAGTTAGAAAAAATCTCCCTTGAACGTTACATAGCTTATTCCGCAGACTTGGTGCGTTTTATAGTTCCTAGTCACCTCAGTACTTTCTTTGGAGATTATGCCGATAACGTTGATTCTAGGGGTGGTATAGGGGGAACAGTCTTCTTGGGCTATACGACATTGTTCTTATCTATAATCGCAATTCTCTTTGCAGTATTACATTTTCAGATTAAAAAGCACAAGAAGAAACAAAGCGATAATGGTAAGATGCGGATCTGGCCTTGGCTTGCAACAGGTTTTGTTTTCTTTGTTCTTTCATTAGGTCCCTTTTTGCATTTTATGGGAGCAAAGAAATTCGAAGTTAGTGGGATTAAATTTATGATTGCCCTTCCATTTCTGGCAGTTTATAAATTGCCCTTCTTGGGAGACTTAAGGGTACCGTCGCGTTTTTCAATTTTTGTAATGATTTCGTTAACAATTGTAGCCGGGATTGGGCTTGCTTATCTCTTGAAAACCTTGGGAAAGATCAAGTGGAAGAGTCTTAAGTATTCTTTAATTGGGGTTGTTTTTGTAGCCTTTTTGGGAGCTGTTTTGGTTGAATTTATCAGTATCCCTTTCCCGACTCGCAATGTTGAGGTCCCTTCAGTGTATGAAGAAATTAAGAATGATGAGGGAGATTTTGTGGTTTTAGATCTTCCTTGTGGTTGGTCAACAGGCTACTTCGGGTTTGGAAAGCCAAGTGGTATCGTTCAAAGTTATCAGAGGGAGCATGGGAAGAAATTGGTAAATGGGTTTATTTCTCGTTTTCCCCGCAGCCGGGTGGAAAGGTATCTTACAATGCCCGGTCTGCGCCGTCTTACTAATTACTGGAAGCCAGTTTCGGTCAAAGAGGATTATGATCGAGATCTGATTAATCAGGAGTTTGGGAAGTTAAATATCAAATACATCATTTTGCATAAGAAATATTTCAAACCAGAGGAAAGAGAAAGATTGAAGATTTATCTGACCTATATTGTTGATGCTGAGAAGTTTCATGAAGATGATGATGTGATTGCCTATCGGATGAAGAGTTATCATTTGCCTGAAACGTCTATGCAATAGGGTTCCTCCCTGACAAGGTAGGACAGGAAGATTGGTTCCCTCTTGTCAGGGGAGTACTATGTCCTGAAGGTTATGTTATGAATAAACAAGAAGCAAAAAAACGGATTCAAAAACTCCGAGAGGAGATCAGTCACTGGAATTACCAGTACTTTGCTTTGAATCAAAAAACAGATATTACCGAAGCGGCCAGGGATGCTTTGAAGAAGGAATTAAGTGAGTTGGAAAGGCAATTTCCAGATCTTGTTACGCCTGATTCTCCAACTCAAAGAATTGGTAGTGTTCTCTCTGGAGAATTAAAAAAAGTCCGCCACGCAAAAAAGATTTATTCTTTGGCGGATATTTTTAATTTGGAAGGATTAAAAGATTGGGAAAAGCGGATCGAAAAGCTAGTTCCGAGAGAAAAAGTTAGCTATGTTTGCGAACCGAAAATTGATGGGTTGCACATAGTTCTGACTTATAAAAAGGGAAAGTTTGTTCGAGCGGCAACCAGAGGAAATGGAGTAATCGGCGAAGATGTTTCTCATACGGTGAGAACGATTGAAAGTGTGCCTTTGAAATTAAAAAAAGAGGTTGATATTGAAGTGGGTGGGGAAGTGTTTATGTCAAAAAAGAGTTTTGAAAAGTTGAACAAATCTCAAAAGAAAAAAGATCAGACTTTATTTGCGAATCCTCGTAATGCTGCAGCGGGGTCAGTGAGGCAACTAGACCCTAGGATAACAGCCGATCGTAATTTGGATACTTTTATATATAATTCAGATGAACCTGATAGGTGGGAACATAAAGCTGGTCATGATTTAAGTGTGGCTTTATTTTCGCAGTCTGAGATTCTTGAACGTCTAAAAGAACTAGGTTTCAAGGTTAATCCGCACTATAAAGTTTGTAGAAATATTCAAGAGATCAAAGGGTTTTATAATAGTGTTAAGAAGAAAAGAAATGACTACGGGTACGAAATTGACGGATTGGCAATTAAGGTTGATAGTCTAGAACAGCAGGACAAGATGGGGCGCACTGCCAAGACCCCTCGCTGGGCAGTGGCTTTTAAGTTTCCCGCGGAGCAAACAACTACTGTTGTGGAAGATATCATTGTTCAAGTTGGTCGGACAGGAGCAGTGACGCCAGTGGCTGTTTTAAAACCAGTTTCTGTTGCAGGATCTACGGTCAGTAGAGCAACTCTCCATAATCAAGATGAGATTAAACGGCTCGGAATCAAAATTGGCGACACGGTGGTGATTCAAAAAGCTGGGGATGTGATTCCGGAAGTGGTTAAAGTGCTAGAAAGATTTAGGACCGGTAAGGAAAGGAAATTTAAAATGCCGAAGCTTTGTCCGGTTTGCGAGACGAAGTTAGTAAAACCACCTTCGGAAGTGGTCTTTCGTTGCCCGAACAAAAAATGTTTTGCCCAACAGCGCAATAGTTTAATTCATTTTGTTTCCAAGAAGGCCTTGAATATTGACGGGATGGGAAAGTCAATTATTGATCAACTAATTGAAAAGGACTTGGTCACCACTCCGGCAGATATCTTAACGCTTAAAAAAGGCGATTTACTAGAGCTGGAACACTTCGCTGATAAAGCAGCCGATAATTTGATCAAGGCAATTGAAAAAGCTAAAAGGGTACATCTGGGAAGATTCTTGTTTGGTCTAGGAGTCCGTTATGTCGGTGAGGAAACTGCTGATCTCTTGGCACGGAATGTCCTTCTAGAACCCTCGCCTACGCCAAGGCTTCGGCGAGCGGGTAGGGGTAGAAATAGAACGCTCAAGGAGGCAATAGATTCTATCAAGAAAATGGGTCTTGAGGATTTGGAGGCGATTGAGGGGATTGGCGATAAAGTTGCTTTGGGGATTCATCAGTATTTTCAAGACAAGAACCACCTCAAACTTTTGAGTCAGCTAATCAAAGCGGGAATCAAAATCGACTCTCTTGATTTTGAGGTTGCTACCCAAAAAAGTAGGATTACTGGTAAAACTTTCTTATTCACTGGTAGCTTGAAGAAATTTGCGCGCGATCAAGCGAAGGATTTAGTGCGTGCGAAGGGTGGCAGGGTTGCGAGTGCGGTGAGTAAGAGGGTGGACTATGTTGTGGCAGGAGAGAAGCCGGGAGGGAAGTTTAAGAAGGCGAGGGAGTTGGGGATTAAAACTATTGGCGAAAAAGAGTTTAAAAAGTTAATAAGATAGGTAAGATTCAAAACTAAAAAACTGACCCTAGGGCCGGTTTTTTAATTAGCAAAGAAAAAGGGTCGCCTGAGGCGACCCTGTGTGGATTGAAAGCTGACGAGCGACTGGTTTTTGAATCTTTACGTTCCGATCCCCGGAGGTAGGGGAAACAGAGAGGTCGCTCGTCAGCACTTGTTTGTTATGCGGCGGGAGCGCCAAAAGGAGCTCCCGTCATAGATAGGGACATGGAGGGAGGGAGAACCTCGTTTATTAAAGGACCAGAAGGCCGCTTATTTCCTTTCCCTGGGAAATCGTTCCCCAGGGAAGCTCCTAATAAAGGAGGGAGATACGGGTGAAGCTGTCGTTACCACACTAAAGAGCGTCCTGCTTTTATTTTACCCCTTTGTTTTTCTTTGTCAAATAAAAGGCTGACCTTTGACGGTCAGCCGGTATTGGAGATATCAACACATTCCGCGACTAGTCGCATTTGTATTTCCTTAATTATCACGATTCTATTGAGGACGCTGGCTATTCCCAGCAGTAGACCAGCGATGATAAAGACGGATGTAATATGCGGTGGAGGTAATTGAGATTTTATCATGCACATCCCTATGAGGAAAGAGGTGTTTCCCGCCCAAATAATCGGTTGGAGATGGTAGTGTCCGTCTGGCCTCCCGAATAACATGATCCCATATACAAGTGTGAAGAGATAGAAGGTTCCCATTATCACGCATGAGACTGCCGGGAGGGAAAGTAGATAATAAGTAATAAGGTTAAGGGTATATATCAGTGTGAAGGGTAATGCACATATTCTTAGGATGCGGGCTAGTTCCTGGAAAGTAGGGAGTACCCGGTATTGCCAAGCGTCTTCGAATGAAATTGAGGAGGTTTCTCCTTGAGAACGGAGAAGATTTCTACTTTCTTGAGGGAAAAAGGTTCCAGCGCTCATCGTTTCTTCTCCTTATGTTGTCTTATTTTGACTCTATTTTAAAAGGGCAATCACTTTGTGATTCCCTCCTTGTTT
>SOKK01000087.1 GCA_004374725.1 Patescibacteria group bacterium
TAATTTAGTCAACACTTCTATTAAAATTATTGTAGAATGATTTTCTTTTGTACCCCGTAAGTTGGCTTGGAAGACCAACTCCTCTTGGCTGGAGAGAGGGGGAACCTTGATCACCCTACCTTTACCTTTGTGGCTTTATGTTGCCATGGCCGGATTTAATGGAGATCCCTCAGGCTATTCTCCGGCTTCCTGCCTGAGAGGGGAGTTTATCACGCTCATCCCCGGAGCGGGGCCGAGGCCGGTCAGGCCGCGGTGGCGAATAAAAAGAGAGATTGGCGGTGCTGGCGGAAACTTGTCACGTGTAGACCTCCATAAAAAGTACCTCCGTAGTTTGGGTTGATGGGATTCTTTGTTGAATGAGAGCTGTTTCTCTACTCAACAAAGGGACCCATCAACTAAACTAAAAGAGGAATTCTATTTCGTTTAATCTTTTAAAGAACAGGGTCTTAACTTAGCAAACTATTTCTAGCTTGTCAAGTTAAGTCCTACATCTAGAATTGGAACTGTGGTTCCAAGTCCAAGAGGTAGAACTTAGAGGGAAAAAGGGGCAGGGAGAAGGGTCTAGACGAGTATAAGGAGAATAGGAGGGCAACACGAATAGGAATTGAACTCGGTAAGCCTCCTATTGCAGCTCCTAAAATATACTGGGATACCCCTGTAACTCCTCCCTGCCTTTGCCCGTGGACTTGTCTTTCTTCCTCTTGTTTGCCATCTGTGGTAACTTTTTGGCGCGCCCGTATCTGGTGGGCATCCCTAGGAAGTTCTAAGTCCGTGGGTCTTTTAAGGGTCTTATAATAGTTGGTTTTATTAAGCCCTTTTCCCTCCGGATTATTCAGTCCTGACGAAAAATGGCTTAAGCAAGGCAAAAATCGGTTTTCTGGTTTTCAATTACGGCACGAACATCCTAATATAGCATACCTTGATACTCTTGTCAAGGGTAACCCCTACTAAAATTAACCTAAACAGGTTAAAATGGAGGTGAAGTTAAATATATTAAAATTATGGAAAATATTTTTCTTGACATCGGTGTACTTGTAATCCTTGCGGCCTTAGGAGCACTCTTGGCGACTTTCTTGCGTCAACCTTTAATCCCACTTTACCTCTTAGTGGGAATTTTAATTGGCCCGGTTTTAGGATTGGTTACAAACCAAGAAGTAATTATTACTTTCTCTGAAATTGGAATTGCTTTGCTTTTGTTTGTGGTGGGATTGCGGATTGACCTTGGAAAATTAAAAAGCGTTGCTAAAATTGCAGTTGTTGGCGGAATAGTTAAGGTAGGTGTTTTAGCACTCTTGGGATTTCTTTTGGCAAACTTTTTAGATTTTGCGTATCCCGCTACAATCTATCTTGGACTTGCAGTAGCGTTTGGGAGCACAATGGTTGCTTTAAAAATTCTTTCCGACCGTCAGGAGTTAAACTCTTTACACGGCAGGATTGTGATTGGTTTTCTTTTGGTGGAAGATATCTTGGCAGTTCTTGCTTTGACCGTTCTTTCTACCCTTGGCAGCTTTGAAGTTACAGGTCTTCTTCTGGCACTGGTGAAAGGGATTGGCCTTCTTTTAGCCGTGGTTTTAGCAAGCCGTTTTGTCTTCCCTTGGCTCTTTCGCTATGCATCTAAATTTGAAGAGCTGATGTTTATTCTGGCACTGGGTTTCTGTTTCGGCTTTGCCTGGCTTTCCTATTCCCTAGGCCTCTCGATTGCAATTGGTGCTTTCTTTGTTGGAGTGGGGCTGGCGAACTTGCCGTATCGTCTTGCAATTGCTGGAAAAGTGCGAGTCTTGCGAGATTTCTTCGCTGTGATTTTCTTTGTTACCTTGGGGATGCAGATTGCAATTTCTGATTTGGATTTGGTTTGGAAGGCCTTGGTTATCTTTACCCTCTTTGTGATTATTGTTAATCCATTAACCACCGCTTTGATTACAAGTATTTTTGGCTACAAGAGGCGGACGACGTTTATGGCGGTGGTCTTTTTAATCCCCACTAGTGAGTTTGCTTTGATTATCGTGACAGAGGGGATGCAGAGAGGGGATATAGGTAGTAATGTTTTTGCTTTGGTGGTGATGTTGGCAGTTCTAACAATTACCTATATGTCTTATTTGGTGAGGTTTGATTGGCAGATTTATAAAGTTGCGAAATGGCCGCTTAAGATTTTTGAGAGTTTCAGTCGCGAGCACATTGAAAGAGTTGAGATTAAAGATGGAAAGAAGAAAGGGAAACAGGTTGTTCTTTGTGGGGTAGATCGGCTAGGACATAAAATTTTAAAGGCGCTTTCAAGCATGCGAGAGAGTATTTTGGTGGTAGATCTTAATCCAGAACTGATTGAGAAAATGGCAAGAAAGAAGATCCCCGCGATTTATGGAGATATTAATGATCCAGAAATCTTTCATAAAACAGAGCCCAAAAATACAAAATTGATCATCTCTACTGTTCCTGATAAACATGATAATCTTTTACTTCTAGAACAAACAAAATCTTATCGGCGTTCAATGGTTGTTTGTGTAACAGCCTCGCAGGCTCGCGATGCTTTGGAGCTTTACAAGCACGGTGCTGATTACGTAATTGTTCCCAAACACCTTGGTGGCGAACATGTTGCTTTTCTTTTGAAAAAGTCTGGGAATCGATTTGGTAAATTTAAGCAAACAAAAAAGGAGCATCTTAGGGAACTCCGGGAAATAATGAGAAAATGATTAATGTATAATGAATAATGTAAATAGCCCATTATTCATTAATCATTATTTAACTGTGACGTTCAACGGTGAACCGTTCAATTGAGAGCGGTTCTTTTTGATAGTTAATTCCGGCTTTATCGCAGGTAATTCTTAGCTGGGTCTCTACGTTGTCTACGCCGTCTAGATCAGGGAGTAACAAGCCGCGATAACCGAACTGATTGGCAACAATGATTCCGTACTTTTTGGGGTCAAGCTGGTTAACATCAGTAACAGGCTCAGGTTTACTTAAGACATCTACAGAGTAACTTAGATCTTTGAGCTCTTTTTTAGTAACAGGGTGAAAACGGAGATCTTTGGTTGCAGCGGAGATTGCATTTTGAATGATTTCTTCAGCAAGATTTTTCTGAGTCGGAACAAAAGTTCCGGTGCAACCGCGAAGTTTTTTATCTTTCTTCAGGGAAACAAAAAC
The DNA here is from genome assembly GCA_004374725.1 of Patescibacteria group bacterium. Classification (GTDB taxonomy): domain Bacteria; phylum Patescibacteriota; class SOKK01; order SOKK01; family SOKK01; genus SOKK01. Next base: position 3,139 of record SOKK01000087.1, read on the forward strand.
CCCCGCCTTTTTTATCAGCATTTCCTTTGGTAAATCTTCTGGCGGTTTGATAGTCTTGTCTTCTTTGAGATAGGTTTCTACGGCTTGCTGGGCAAGTTTTGTATAGTTGTCCATTTTTTTATTGTTATTGCGAGTCCTGCGAAGCGGGACGAAGCCTGCCTGCCGGCAGGTAGGCAATCCTGTCAGTTTTGGGTTGCCTATATCCTCACGGGATTGCTTCGTCGCTGCGCTCCTCGCAATGACACTCTAAACTTACCGACTGCGTACCCAACCCCAAAGGGACCTTCATAGGTGATGAAATCTAGTTTGTAGTCAAAGTTGCTTAGGACTCCGAAGAGGATTACAATTGAGCGCAGGCCACATTCTCCTGCTTCTTGAATCAGATTTTGGTCTAGTTTAAGAATTTCCTGGGGCTTGTTTTGTTTGATCAGTTCTACCAATTGCCGATCAAATTCCTTTCCTTTGGGGTTATAGCCGGCAGGAGCTTCAGGGGTTAAGCGATGCGAAAGATCACCACTTGCAACAAAGACAATTTTCTCTTTGCTCTCTTTGATGATTTTTCCTAAGCTCTTCCCAAACTCAAAATGTTTATCTAGATCTAACATTGAAAAAGTGAGGGGAACCAGTTTAAAAGAATTATATTTCTGGCTAAGATAGTAGAGCGGAACTAAAATTCCATGATCAAGATTGTTTTCTTCCAAGAGTTCGGGAGCAAGAGCAGAATTTATTTCGGTGAGAGGGAAGTTGGATTTTGCAATAATTTCTTTGGAGAGTTTTTGATCTTTTTCAAATTTTAGGTTGATATTGAAAGCTCCGAATTGAGCGAGGTTACCTTGGTAACTTTCAAAGTTATAGATCCCGAAGGAATTGGATAGAGTAACGCTATGAGGTGAAATGATAATCACAGTTTCTGGTTTGAGTTTCGCAACATCGTCTCCCAATTTTTTCATTGCTTCTACAGTTTTCGGAGTTTGTCTAAGATTATCCTGACCAATTTCAGGAATAATAATTGGAGGGTGAGGTGTAATGTAGGCGGAAGTGAGCATTGTTCCAAGTGCCATTGCGAGCCCCGCGAAGCGGGGCGTGGCAATCCCGTCAGGATGTAGACTGTCTATATTTCAACGGGATTGCTTCGTCGCCTCCCGCAAAGCGGGAGGACTCCTCGCAATGACATTATGAATTAAACATTTCCTAAATAAACATGTTTCAAACCAGCTTTTTTACCAATCTCTTGGGCTTTTTTGAGGGTTTTTAGCGGACGCGGGGGGAGGTCATGAAGTTTTGCTTGGGGGACGAAGCGGGTGACGTGCCAGGGTATTTCGGGTCCGAGGTTTTTGACAATCCAATTGGCAATTTTTTTGAGATTTTCAGGACTGTCATTCATCGTCGGGACAATATTGGTGACAACTTCAACATGCATTTTCCATTTGTCTTTGGCTCTTTTGGTCACTTCCAGAATTCCTTTTACTTGAGGAATGTTAGCCATTTTCTGATAGAACTTGTCATCAAAACTTTTGATGTCGACGCGAAAAGCATCAAGATAGGGCCCGATTAAATCGAGATGCTCTTTGGTTAAAAAGCCGTTTGTGACATAGACCGTATAATATTTTTTGAGGTGAGGATGTTCTTTGATTTCCTTCATCACGTCCAGGTTGAATTCTAACCAGATCGCGGGCTCGTTATAGGTAAAGGCTACACCGGCGCTATCAGATTTTTCTAAAAGTTCAATGACCTTCTTGGGAGTGATTTTCTCGCTGGCCTTACCTAGCATCTTAATTTCTTTGCCATCAAGATAGGTTAAGCTCCAATTTTGACAGAAAAGACAGCGAAAGTTGCAGCCGTAAGTGCCCAGAGATAACACTTGCGTTCCAGGATGAAAATGAAAGAGTGGCTTTTTCTCAATCGGATCAATATTTACCGCGGAAGCGATTCCATAGATCAGAGTGTATAGCTCTCCCTTCTGATTTTTCCGCGTACCACAAAACCCTGTTTTCCCTTCCGGAATGACGCATTTCCGCTGGCAAACATAGCATTGCACGGCGTTATTTTCTAGTTTTTTGTAGAGAAGTGCTTTTTTCATCGCAGGTTTATTATAACATAGGGGTTGATTTTTCAGCTTGGGTTTGATATGCTATTACCTTCTACTAAATAGACGACCTTAAAAATAGAAAGGGTGATTCTATTGAACGACAAGGGTAAGAATGGTAGAGATAGAAAGAGAGATAAGGCCAACCATTCACTGCTCAAAGCGTTATGATCCTAGACGAGACCGCAATGGTCATAATGTGCGAAAGGTAGTCAAGAAGAAATAGCGTTTTCCCTCTTTGACTTTTCTCTGTAAAGGAGGAATTAGCGATGAAGGGACCTCTGAAATGGCCGTCAATCATTTTCGCGGTGGCCTTACTGGCCTACGTTCTTTTTATGGTGGAGATACCTTTCCCTTGGAACGACGAGGGAGTTCTTGCTCTTCCTGGTGACCTCTCGTCGCAGCCGGGATATTTTGGTTTCCTCGCCTTCATTGCCTTTGGCGCCATCCTCACCTGGCTCTACCACTTTTTGACCAGGAACAAGAACTGACGCCTAGGATTTGGGGAGCTTACGAAAAGCTCCCTTTTTTATTTGCCTCGTATCGGAATGGTGCAGAGTTTGCCTTTTTTCAATAATAGACCTATAATAAAAGTGCCTACCTGCCGGTAGGCAAGCTTCCCGAAAATAGTTTTTTATAGTAGAATTGAGTGCAACCTATTATTAACCGGCGCTTTTCCTTGGCGCACAGACAAAAGAAAGGATTTTTTTATTACTATGCCTAAGAAAACCGAAACCCGCCCACGCCAGGTTTCTGGCGGGCAGGCTAAAGCTCAAAACTCCAAAATGGCTGACCTGGTCGAAGACTATACCAAAGACATCCCCCTTATTAAAGAAAACGAAACAGTTAAAGGAAAAGTAGTTGAGATTCGCGACAATCAAGTCCTTTTGGACATTGGAGGAATGACAACCGGTGTAATTTCTGGCCGGGAGCTTAATGATGGTCTTGGAACAACGGATGAATTAAAAGTGGGAGATGAAATTACTGCTACTGTGATTGATCTTGAAGATGAGGATGGACAGATGGTACTTTCCTTGCGCCAGGCAGGGCGGGAAAAACTTTGGGAAACTCTCAAGGAGAGAATGGAAAAGAAAGAAATTTTTGCCTGTAGTGTTGCTGAAGCAAACAAAGGTGGTTTGATGGTTGAAGTTGGAGGAATCAAAGGTTTCTTACCTGTTTCTCAATTAATTCCTGAACACTACCCACGTGTTGAAGGTGGCAACAAGGAAGAAATTTTAAGTTTGCTTCAGCAGTTTGTTGATAAAAAGATGGATGTTGTGATTATTAATGTTGATCCTCAAGAGAGAAAATTAATTCTTTCTGAGAAGGAAGCAGTTAAAGACGAACAACAGAAAAAACTCAAGAAATTGAAAGAAGGCGATGCTGTTGAGGGGGAAGTAAGTGGAGTAGTAGATTTTGGCTTCTTTGTGCGTTTTGATGGTATGGAAGGATTAGTACATATTTCTGAGATTAGCTGGGATAAAGTGGAACATCCCTCGGACTATGTCAAAATTGGAGACAAGGTGAAGGTTTCAATCTTGGGTATTGAGGATGACCGGGTCTCTTTGAGTATGAAACGTCTCACAAAGGATCCATGGGTTGAAGAGGCAAAAAAGTATAAAGTTGGTCAGAGAGTGAAGGGGAAAGTAACAAGAATTACTCCCTTTGGTGCCTTTGTAAAATTAGATGATAAAGTTGACGGTCTTGTTCATATTTCGGAGTTGTCTTCTAAGAAAGTAGATAACCCGGAGGAAATCTTAAGTGCTGGAAATGAGAGTGAATTTAAAATTATTTCTCTTGAACCAGAAGAGCATAGATTAGGATTAAGTTTGAAAGCTTTAGAAGAAAAGAGTGATAAAGGAGATGACGGGAAGAAAGATGAAAAAGATAGAGAAAAGGAAAAAGGTGAAAGTAAAAAGGCAAAAGAAGATGCCCAAAAAAGCAGTAAAAAATAGTGGTTCAGAATTAAAAGACTTTACAGTAGAGCTGGCAAAGAAAGCTGGTAAGATTTTGATGGATGATTTTGGGAAAGCTCACAAAGCTCAAGAGAAAGGGCGTTTTGGCTATGTCACTGATACTGATCTTAAAGCGGAGAAGCTGATTTTGGGAGAAATTAAGAAGAAGTATCCTGAACATGATTATCTCTCAGAGGAAGCGGGAGGTAACCCCAGGCATTCTCGCCTACGTTGGATTATTGATCCTTTAGATGGAACTAATAATCACTTCTTTGGTTTTCCTGCTTTTGCAGTTTCAATTGCTCTTGAGAAAGATCATCAAATTCAACTGGGGGTGATTTATCTTCCTTATTGCAATTGGATGTTTGTTGCTGAGAGAGGAAAGGGAGCATTTCTGAATGATAAACCGATTAAAGTCTCTGATGTCGAAATGGGAAGATTACCTTTTTTGTGTGATACCCGTCTGAAGTGGGCGAAGAAAAAGCGCCTGGGAGATCTTGATCGTTTGATAGATCATACTTTGAATGTTCGAATGTTTGGCTCCACTACTCAAAATCTTTGTTTCTTGGCGTCGGGAAGTGCGGGAGTATTTATCGAACGAGCAACAAAGCCTTGGGATATTGCAGCAGGTTGTTTAATCATTGAAGAAGCTGGGGGGCTGGTAACTGATTTTGAAGGGAGGCCCTGGAGTGTTTATATGAAAAATCTTGTTGCTTCTAATAGTAAAGTCCATAAAATTGTTTTAGACTTGCTAAGAAACGGAACGTAGAACGTAGAACGTAGAAAAAATATTTCTGCATTCTGCGTTCTGAGTTCTGAATTCACCCTATGGCTATTAAACTCAAGGCTGCGGCCGAAAAATTTGGTTTTTCTGAGAGGGAGTTCCGTTCAAAATTACGTGGACTTGGTTTTAAGATTGATCGAAAAGAAACCAAAATTGATGAAGGAATTGTCACGCAATTTGAGAGACGATTAAAGAATGAGGAAGAAAAAAAAGTTGAAAGCAAGGAATCAGGGGAAATAAAGACGATTGAAATTCCAAAAGTAATTGCGGTAAAAGGCTTGGCGGAGAAAATGGAATTACCTGTTGCAAAAGTGATCAAGGAATTAATGAAGAATGGAATGATGGTCACAATTAATGAGAATATTGATTTTGAGACAGCTGCTATTATCAGTGAAGATCTTGGTTTTAAGGTTAAAGAAGAAAAAGCTGATCTCTTAAAAGCTGCGAAAGCTGGCCAGCACGTTGAAGTTGATGATCTTTTAAAAGAGGATGATAAGAAAAAGTTAAAAAGGCGCCCGCCAGTTGTAGTAATGATTGGGCATGTTGATCATGGCAAGACCACGCTCTTGGATGCAATTCGCAAAGCAAATGTTGTTAAAGGAGAAGCGGGGGGAATTACCCAACATATTAACACTTATCAAGTTAAGAAAAAAGGCAAGTTGATCACTTTTATTGATACTCCGGGGCACGAGGCTTTTAAAAGGATGCGTGCTCAAGGAACAAAGATTACTGATATTGCAGTCTTAGTCGTGGCTGCGGATGAAGGTGTGAAGCCTCAGACAATTGAGGCAATTAAACATGCCAAGGATGTGAAAGTGCCAATCATTGTTGCAATCACGAAAGTTGATAAACCAAATGCAAATGTTGATAAGGTAAAAAAAGAGTTGGGTGATTATGAAATTTTATCAGATGAGTGGGGAGGGAAAGATGTTTTTATCCCTGTTTCCGGAATGACCAAAGAAGGACTTGATGATTTGTTAGATATGATTTTGTTAGTTTCAGATATGGAAGAGTTTAAGGCGAATCCCAAGCGCGAAGCAGTGGGAACAGTTGTCGAATCTAATCTTGATAAAAGCAGAGGCCCGATAGCGACAGTTTTAGTTCAGACAGGAACCTTGAGACAAGGTGATTACGTAGTTGCTGGAGAGGCGCGGGGGAAAGTGAGATTTATGGAGAATTATCAGAATAGGTCTCTTAAAGAGGCATTGCCTTCTATGCCGGTTTTAGTCGGGGGTTTTAAGGAGGTTCCGATTGTGGGTAGTGTTTTGCAGGCGGTTGAGTCAGATCAAAAAGCCCGCCAAATTGTGAGTAGTTTACACCATAAACAGATAGTGAACAGACTTAAAGCTGTGAAGGATATTAGTTTAGATGAGTTAACTTCTCGGATCAAAGAGAGCCGCATCAAAAAACTGCGAATCGTATTAAAGGTAGACGTAAAAGGATCTTTAGAAGCAATTAAAGAATGTCTTAAGGCGATTGGAAATGATGAAGTAGCAATTAACTTAGTGCGTACAGGAATTGGTGCTATCAGTGAAACAGACATTGATACTGCAGCTGCCGCAGATGAAATCGTGATCGGTTTTAATGTTAACGTTGATCCTATTGCGAAAAAATTAGCAAAAGATGGAAAGATTAAAATTTTTCAATTTGAAGTTATCTATGAACTTATTGAAAAAGCTAAGGAGCTTTTAGGTGAATTACTCGAGCCAGAAATTATTGAAAATATTTTGGGAAGGATTAAGATTTTGAAGGTTTTCAAAACTGGCAAGAAAGATATGATTATTGGGGGTAAGGTTACAAAAGGCAAGATTCAACCTAATCATTTAGTAAGAATTTTAAGAAAAGGGAAGAAAATTGCTGAAGGTGAAATTGATTCCCTTCAGCAGGAGAAAAAAACTGTCTCAGAATCTAAGAAAGGTTCAGAGTGTGGGGTGCATTATAAAGGAGAGCCGGTGGTTAAAGAGGGAGATATTGTGGAAGTGTTTAGCCGAACGGAGAAGAAGAGAAGCCTTAAATAAATGGAGTATGCGGGATGGGGTATGAGGAATGTTAATTTCACATGCCCTATTCCTCATATTGCATACCTCATATTATATTTATGTCTTTACGTAGAATTCTCAAAGTCAACAAATTAATTAAGCAAGAAGTCGGCAAAATCTTGCAGGATGAAATTGATGATCCCAGGTTTGGATTTGTGACGATTATAAAAGTAGATACTTCTCCTAATTTGGAACATGCTAAAGTTTTTCTTAGCTTTATTGGTGGAGAGGAAAAGGAGAGGGAGATTAAAGACATTATTTTAGAACATAGACCAGAGATTCAAAGACGCCTAAATCGTACTTTGGAGATGAAAAATGTCCCACTTTTAGATTTTGGTTTTGATTATTCTGTACGCCATGCTGATCACATTGAGCGTTTAATTAAACAAGTTAAGGATGAAAAAAATCCCACCCGAAAAATTAAATCAAATTAAGAAGTTGATCACAGAGAGTGAGCAGATTTTGCTCATCTCGCACAGGAAACCAGATGGTGATACTTTGGGTGCAATGTTGGCTTTATTTTTAGCACTGAAATTTCAGTTAGGCAAGGAAGTATTTCTTTTATGTGCCGATGAAGTACCGGAGCATTTTCGTTTTCTGCCAAACTTTTTTGAAATAAAACAAGAAATTGATCCGGAAAAGAAAGGAATAGATCTTGTTATCACTGTTGATGTTGCTGTGAAGGCACTTTTGGGTCTTGATGATTTATTACTCTCAATTTTCAGTCATGAAAGAAAAACAATAAATATTGATCACCATCATGATAATTCCTCGTATGCAGACCTGAATTTGGTCTTAGAGAGCTCTTCTACTTCAGAGATCATTTTTCATTTAATAAGTGGATTAGGTTTAAAAGTTGATTCTAAAATCGCAACTTGCTTATTAACAGGAATTTATACTGACACAGGGAGCTTCCAAAATGATAATACAACACCAGAGACGTTTAGGATTGCTTCACAGTTGATTCTTAAAGGAGCACGCCTAGGATTAATTAATCGCAATGTTTTTCGTAATAAGCCAATCTCTCGCTTGCGCTTGTGGGGAAGAGCACTCTCACATGTTCAACGTGATCAGAAACGAGGAGTGAATGTTTCGGTAATTACTCAAAAAGATCTTGAGGAATGTGGTGCTACCCTTGAGGACTTGGAAGGAGTGGTAAATATGATCAATGCTATTCCGGATACTAGAGCGACGATTCTTCTGTCAGAGCAAGAGAAGAATGAGATTAAGGAGAGGTTGATTTCAACGTATACGGCGCTTGGGATG
>SOKK01000055.1 GCA_004374725.1 Patescibacteria group bacterium
AGCTACGAGGGCAGGAATAAAAAATCAAAAGGCAAAAAGTAAAAGCTTGTCCCCACGCCTGCCTGCCGGTAGGCAAGGAAGGCGGGGAGTAAAAAACCTAAAGTAAATATTTACTAGAGATATTCTAGTTTTAGTTAAACTAAATTATCACAAAAATTACTTGTCTTCTTTGTCATCTCCACGCCCACATGTATCACACATAATCATCTCCTTTCCAAAAAATAAATTTTTACTTTTTACTTATTACTTGTTACTTGTTTCTGGGGTGACCGGAGGGATTTGAACCCTCGACCTCCAGAGCCACAATCTGGTGCTCTAACCAACTGAGCTACGGCCACCATAAGTTAAGTAACAAGTTAGAAGTTAGAAGTGATAAGTAAGGCCGATACTCCTACCTCATCACTTGTTACTTATTACTTGTTACTTATTACTTGTTTCTGGTGCCCCCGGCAGGAATCGAACCTACGACCTTTGGTTTAGAAAACCACTGCTCTATCCAACTGAGCTACGGGGGCGGAATAGAAGTTAGAATGTAGGAGGTAGAACCACTAACTGAGTTTACCTACCGAAGCTCCGCAACGCGGAGCGCAGGTAGGCTACGGGGGCAGAAAGAAGTCAGAAATTAGAACGTAGAAAGGGATAACCTGCTGGCAGGCAGGAATTCAAAAGTAGGACAAAACTTCCTGGGATCCACTCTTCCCAAGCTCAAGATGCACTATTATTCTAGCAGATATCGGAAATGAATAAAATAACAGCCCCGAAAGGAGCCGTTATTTATAATTCTAGTTTTGAATCAAAATTAGAATTTTTCAGCAATTGCTGCGACACCAGGAATACGCCATTTTTTGCCCATCAATGCCTGGATCAAACCAACCAAAGCAACGACATAAACAACCACCATTAAAATCCAACCAATAAATGGAATCCAGAAAACCACCCAGCCGACAACTTCAATGATAAAAAGAACAAGTCCTTGCTTTGCATGGAATTGCGCAAAGGGACTATCTTTTTTTGCCAAGAGAGGGATCAAGCAAAGAATACCTAAATAAGCAATTGCTCCCCAGACCTTGTTCTCTTCAACATCTTTGTCACCCCCAACTTGAGGTCTCATTTCTTCTGCCATCTTTCTTACCTCCTTTCAAGGTAAAATTAGATTTTTATAAAATAAGAAGTTAGTTCACTACCCTGAGTATAACGCAAGAGTTTTTACTAGTCAACAAATACTATCAAAAATGATCCCCTGTCCCCTTCATCCCCAAACCAACAAAAATCCAGACCAAGAAAAACCCAATCATTGAGGTCCAAAGATAATGGTCAAAAAGATTCGCAAAAAAGAGGATGAACAGTACTAAAGTCATGATAGCAAAAACGATGAACTGAGAATTCTTTAAACCCCTTTTAAACCTCTTAAACAGCTCCCAGAACCAATAGATCACCCAGATCAAAAGCAGCACCACTCCAATAATCCCAGTTTCAATCAAAATCAAAACCGGAACATTATGCACTGGTTGGTATAAAAATCCTTTATCTTCAGAAGTGATTTTATCAAATACTCCCCTAACATAATTTCCCGCCCCAGTTCCTTTCAACCAATAAAACTTACTTAACTCAAATGATTCTTTAAAATACTCTCCGCGGGACTTGATCACTCGCTCCATTTGAGATTCCTCGGGATTAAAACGGACACTTAAGGGAGCAGAGAAAAGGGCCACGCTTAAAATCAAACAAATCAAAAGGGCTAGATTTATCTTTAAAACCTTATTTTTCAAGTCAGGACTAAAAGAATGCCGGAAGCGATAAATGATTACCCCGACTGCAAAAATGCAGACAATTATTGCCAGAGGCAGCCAGGCTGAGCGGGAGAACGAGAAAAATAATCCCAAATAGATCACAAGAAACGCGAAGAAAAAAAACCAATCTTTTTCCCGCTGTTGGAACTTTCGAAGCTTCTTCTTAGCACTAAGATAAAAACTCGTTAAGAGAACTAGCCCCGTCGCCATTATCCCGCCAAAAATGTTCGGGTGAGCAAAATTACCATACGCTCTCAAGGAACGATGTCCCTCCCATTCAATCACTCCAACGCCAAACTCACTCGGATCCAAAACTGGCTCGCCTACCAACAACCTCAAACCTAAATCTCTTTGCAAAACCATTTGACCAATTCCTAAAACTCCTTCAATCACAATCAAAGTAATTAATAGAACTTGCCAGAAACTAAATTTTATCTTCAAATTGAGTATAACCAGATAAGCAAAAAATCCCAAGACAAACTTCAGCAAAAAGAATAATGAAATTAAGGGATAAATCCCTAAAAGACCCGTGATAAGTAGAACCAAAAAAGCTAGCCCTACTAAGACCAATATAAAACGCGGACCAAGATTAAACTGTTCCCTCTTTTTAACTTTGTAAATAACTAATCCCAACAAGTATAAAACAACCAGCACATAAAAAGGATAGATTGCGATTGACTGATATTCAATAAAACTATCCTTCCAGAAAACACTTTTGATGATTAAACGGTCCTGCAAAAAAAGCGCAACCAAAAAAACAGTTGCTGCAATTTGCCAGAAGTGTTTTTTAGAAAAAGCAATGATTTTAGCCATTAAGCAATTTTTAATTCCTTAAGATTTTTTTCGAACTCCGACCTGAAATACTTCCGGTCGTCATTTAAGTAAAACCTTAGCATCTTATCACTCACTACAACATTCTTTTCTCGGTAATGTTCAGAAGTGATAACTCTAGATCTTCTAAGTCGCCGCAATTGGAGAAGACGCAACACTTTATTCAATAGCCAACCCAGCCCAAAAGAAAGAAAAAACTCTTTGATTTTTTTAATTCCCTGAATCAACCGTGAATTTTTCGGAATATCCTTCGAGTAATCAAACAAATCAGGATAAGCTGGAATCAACTCCTGGGCCCATAGATTACTCCCTTGAAACTTGCGATAAATACCTTGGTCCAATACCGGCAGTAATTGAGTGACCCAATAAGCTAAATAGATATCATAGGGCTTTTTGGCAAGTGGCGCTAGATCTAGATTATCAGCAGTAGTAGAAAAACTACGACAAACCGTCCCTGCAACATC
>SOKK01000107.1 GCA_004374725.1 Patescibacteria group bacterium
TAGACTGGCTCCGTCGGCGCATAATGCCCAGGATTGGAAACTGGTAGTGGTTCAGGATCAAAAGAAGCGTGAGCAGCTAGCTCAGGCTGCAGGTCAACCTTTTGTTGGCACGGCACCAGTGGTGATCGCAGCAGTTAGTTTGAATCCAACTGATGTTTTAAGTTCCGGAGTTCCTACCTATCCAATTGACCTAGGAATAATAGTGGATCACCTCACTTTGGCAGCAACCTCTCTAGGACTGGTGACTTGTTGGGTAGGAGCTTTTGATCAGGAGGAGGTACGAAAAGTCCTAAACATCCCAGCGGAGTGCAAGGTGGTAGTTTTGTTACCCTTAGGTCATCCAACTGACGGAGCCGAGCCTAAAGTGAGAAAGGGCTTAGATGAGATTATCTCAAATGAGAACTTTTAGAACCTGTGGATAACTTCTCCCTATAGGAGTAGAGAACACTAAAATTTGCTTTCTAAACAACAAAAAGCCCAAATCCTTGACAGGCTTTTTTGATTTGTTATAATGTTCATAGAGTGTATAAGTTTAAATGAACACCTAGAACAAATAAGTATAAAATATGAATATCCTAACTAAAAAAGAAAAAATTATTTTAAAGACTCTCAAGGAATTCTATTCCAAAAGGGGCAAAATGCCTTCAATGCGAGGGCTTCAGGATGAAGTCAAAAAGCGTGGTTTGGAATTAAAAAGCGTTGGGAGTGTTTTTATTTATTTACGGTCTTTGAAAGAAAAAGGATATATTAGAAAGAATAATAAGGGAAAAGTTGAATTAGTTGATCGGAGTGCTCAGAGTTTTGTGAATGTTCCGGTCCTGGGAACTGCCAGTGCTGGGGCACCGACTTTCTTTGCTCAAGAGAATATTGAAGGATTTTTGAAGGTATCTAATAAAATTGCAAAGAAGGAATTTTTCGCAATTGAAGTTGAGGGAGATTCAATGAACCTTGCCAGAGTTAAGGGTCGGGTGATTAATGAGAGAGATTTTGTTATTATTAATTCGAATCAGAAGAATTTTAAAAATGGCGATAAGATTTTAGCAGTGATTGATGGTTTGGCAACCGTGAAAACTTTTAAGAGGATAGATCAGAATACAATTGGTTTGTTCCCAGAATCAAGTAATTCCAAACACAAACCAATTTATTTAACCTCGGAAGATGAGTTTGTAATCAATGGCAAAGTAATTGATGTCCTTAAGAATCGTTAATATTTATTAATAATTTTCAAAGGAGAAAAAATGGCAGAAGATAAGCAAAAATCCAAGGCAATTGATGTTGCTTTAAGTCAAATTAAAAAACAATTTGGTAAAGGGGCAATTATGAAGTTTGGGGAAGCGAAGACAATGAAAGTAGATGTAATCCCAACTGGTTCTTTGTCACTAGATCTAGCTCTAGGTGTTGGTGGTGTCCCTCGCGGAAGAGTGATTGAAATCTTTGGCCCGGAAAGTTCTGGCAAGACAACTTTGGCGATGCACATTATTGCTGAAGCACAGAAAGCGGGAGGACAGGCAGCCTTTGTTGATGCCGAACATGCTATGGATCCAGAGTATTCCAAGAACTTGGGGGTGAATATTGATGACCTTTTGGTCTCCCAACCAGACACTGGTGAACAAGCACTGGAAATTACTGAAACCCTCGTGCGCTCGAATGCTATAGATGTGATTGTAATTGATTCAGTGGCAGCGCTGGTTCCTAAGGCAGAGATTGAGGGGGAGATGGGTGACTCACACATGGGCTTGCAAGCACGTTTGATGTCGCAGGCCTTAAGAAAACTATCAGGAGCGGTTAGTAAGTCAAAAACAACAGTGATTTTTATCAACCAAATTCGGATGAAAATTGGAGTAATGTTTGGTAATCCGGAGACCACCAGTGGTGGAAATGCTTTGAAGTTCTACTCCTCAGTGAGGCTGGATATTCGCCGAAAACAGCAGATTAAGGAAGGCGAAAATGCAATTGGAAATCAGGTAAAAGTGAAGGTAGTTAAGAACAAAGTTGCTCCACCTTTCAAAATTGCGGAGTTTGATATTATGTACGGGACGGGGATTTCCCGGGAAGGTGATTTGCTAGACCTCGCTTTGAAATATGGTTTGGTTGTCAAGAGCGGTGCCTGGTTTGCCTATAAAGGCCAAAAGATTGGTCAAGGTCGTGAATCGGCAAAGCAGTACCTGCGGGATCATAAGGATGTTATGAAGGAGATTGAGAAGACTGTGAAGGAAAAAGCAGCAGCGGAGAAGTAATTTAGTTAAGGAGGTTTTAAAATATAAAAAGGGTTAACCAAGGATTGCCCTCTTCCCATGTGGGGTGGTTCTTGGTGTATGTCTAGATAGCATGAAAATCACTTCACTCACTCAACAAAAAAACAACCCTCATCGCTATAACTTGGAAGTTGATGGGGAGTTTAAAAAAGGAATTTCTGATACAATGGTATTGGATTTTAATTTGAGAGAGGGGAATGAAATCAGCGAGGAAGAATTACGGAAAGTTATCACTTCTGAAGATCAAAATAAAGTTAAAGATAAGGCCTTGGAACTTTTAGGAAGGCGGTTACACAGCAGGCGGGAACTTAAGATAAAGCTAGATAAAAAGGATTATCCAGAGGAACAGATTAAAAAAACTCTAGATGAACTAGAGCAGAAAGGTTATTTAGATAATCTTGAATTTGCGCGGGAACTTGTAAAGCTAAGGCAAGAAAGAAGTCCCAAAGGGAGTATTTATCTTAAAAAGGAACTTTATCAAAAAGGAATTCCGGAAGAAATAATTGAAAAGGTAATTACAGAGGAGTATCCACTCGCTCGAGAAATTGAAATTGCAGAAATTGTTTTAAAAAAGAAAGCAAAGTCGTTAAGAGGGTTGGATTTTAAGGAGAAACGAGAAAAATTAAAACAGTTTTTGATCCAGAGAGGGTTTCAGTTTGAAGTGATTGATGAAGTAGTGAATAATAATTAATTATTAATTATGCAACGTTCAGATTTTGAAAAATTAGTTAGCGATGGAATCGCTGGCCTTCCGGAACGCATTCGGAAGAAGGTTGATAATGCGGCAGTTTGTGTAGAGGATCGGCCAACAGCAGAACAGCTGAGGAAAGTGAAAATTGGATCGGGTGGTAGTTTGTTAGGACTTTATGAGGGAGTGCCGAAAACAGTTTGGGGCCGCGGCTTCGGCGGCAATTTACCGGATAAGATTACGATCTTCCAAAAACCAATTGAGCAGCAAGCAAGAACTCCAGAGCGGGTTAAGGCGTTGGTTAAAGAGGTTGTTTGGCATGAAGTAGCGCATCATTTTGGGTTTGGTGAGAGGGGGGTAAGGGAGATGGAGAGGAAGTAAAAAAAGAAAAGCTAAACAGAGGGTAAGCTATTGGAAGCATATAAAAATCTGCTATGTATTTCTAAGATGAATTTATTAAACATATTCACAATTTGGCAGTTAAAATGGCTTAATAGGAAGTTACTGGGTTTTGTCAACAATCAACTAATAAAAGAAATTTCTTCTAACTCTTGTGCAGATAGTTTTCTGAAATGTGTAGTAATTTTCCTGCTTACAAAGAGTACCAGGACTTTTGATACTATGGTTGGTATTTCTATTTCTAAGAAGCATTATGGTGATGTGCTTGTTTTAGGAAGGACTGTCTTGGAGAATTCGGTTATTTTGAATCGTATAAAAGAGAGAGATTGTGAAAACAGAGCCAGACTTTTCTGGGAAGATGGTTTGTTAAGGCTTAATCGTGATAAAGATTTTATTGAGGAAATCAAAAGTAAAAAAGGAAGCGATGATCAAATAGATTCAATCTTGAGCACTTATAGGAAACACCTCGAAATACATAAGGAAGACCTAAGAAATGCTAAAAATAATCGAGAGTTGGAATTTTCAAAGGTTGCGAAGATAAATAAGAATGGGCGCTTAAATAATAAAAGTTGGTGCTGCTTGAGTTTAAAAGATATGATTTTGGATACCAAGGTTGATAAATATCATGACCTTGTATATATTCTAGCTTCTGGCTATGTCCATCCAAATATTTGGCTCACAGATCAAGAATATCTTGATATCAGTGGGGAAATGAATATACTGGAGCCAGGAACAGGTTTAAAAAAAATTATTTCTGAGAGGGAAATGATTTTTCCATGGCACCTGAGTACAGTTGTGTACTTAAATATTTTGTTTGGTGTGGTTGATGTATTTGCCTCGGATTTGAAAGGGAAAAGCAAAGTTTTTAAAAAGAAACTCGATATGTTTAGTGAAAAGCTGAGAAAAATAATTGAGAAAAAATAAATCTGAAGTGCTAATAATTAATTGTTTTAAAAACCCACTTCGATCACAAAGAAGCGGGTTTTTGTGATTCAGGGAAATAAAAAAACCCATTTATTTATTCTCGCTGGGTTGTGACGAGTTAATCTCTATCTCCAGAGGCCTCCGGCGCGTCCTACGCAGTAGAGAGGGCTTTCTAGCCACCGGTAGTCGCGGAATTTTGGATCATCCTGCGGCCTAAGCATGCTGGTAATAAAACTGGATGTAGTAGCTCCCTCAATTCTCTCAATTTCATTGATGATGCTGTAAATCTCGCGCCAATATTCTAGCGCTTTCTTTACCTTTACCGTGCAAGAGTGATACCAATGATGTACCTCGATATACGCTGGTTCCAATGAGGGATCGACACTTTCTCCTTGATGGACGACACAGTCGTTGACGATTTCTTCTAGCCTTTTGAGCAGTTCTTCCTCTCTACTTGTTAGAGCTGTTAAGGTGCCTTGCATAGGAGTCCTCCTTTTTATTTTTGTAGCTGAATTCTAACATGATTTGACATTTCTTGTAAAGAAAAAGACCCTTTCAAAAAGCAGGGTCTTTTTAGTTAACTGAGTGGAGGTCGTCGAAGATGTGGCGCGGGGAGATTTCCTCCGGCGGCGTGCTTAAGAACTTGAAAATTGCAAATAGTTGAAGCTTTGCCTTTTTGTCTCCACAGAGGAATTGAGGATGGTTACTCGGAAAGCGTTCACAGTATTTATCCATAATCTCATCTAGCTCTTCCTCGCGCTCATAAGCACGTCTCTTGTTTAAACAAACATAGATTCTTCCTCTGACGGGGTTATATCCAATGACTTTGGTAGTAACTTCGTCGATGATTTCTAGTAGCCGCGTTTCCATCTCCTCAATATTTTGAAGGGACATTCCGCATTCCTCCTTTATATGTGAGGTTATTTACTCTCTAATCCTCCGCAAAATCTCGTCTAACTCCTCTTTGGAGTAATACTCAATCTCAATCTTCCCCTTACTCAACTTCGGCCCAATCCTGACTTTGGTTCCAAGTTTAGTCCTTAAAAGATCTTCCAGCGCTTCTAATTCAGGATTTGTAATCCGGACAGTTTTTTTAGGGGGTTCTTTTTGGGGTTTTTTAATTTCAGATTCTAATTCTCTAACAGTAAGATTTTGTCTAACAATTTTTTGATAGAGAGCAAATTGTCTGTTTTCATCATCAATTTCCAAGAGCACTTTTGCATGGCTGACAGAGATTTTTTCCTTTTCTAAACCTTCTTGAATTTCTTGAGGGAGTTCTAGTAACCTAATAGTATTTGTAACAGAAGCTCGGCTCTTGCCGATTTTCTTAGCAATTTGTTCATGAGTCATCCCGAAGTGGTCATTTAACTTCTGATAGGCAGTTGCTTCTTCAATCGGGTTTAAGTTATGCCGCTGGATATTTTCAATCATTGAGAGTTCTAGTTTTTGCTGCTCGGTAGGAGTTCTGATGATTGCAGGGACAGTTTTTAATCCAATTTTTTTGGCGGCCTTAAGCCTTCTTTCACCAGCGATTAATTCGTAACCACTGTCAGTTTTAGAAACAATCAGCGGCTGGAGGATTCCATGCTCTTTAATGGACGCGGCTAGCTCAGAAAGAGTTAATTCATCAAAGTGTTTGCGCGGTTGGTGAGGATTTGGTTTTATTTTATTAATTTCAATCTCATCCGGAGTTTTTCCTTCGGCTTTTTTAATCTCGGGGATCAGAGCAGAAAGTCCTTTGCCTAAACTATTCATGATCTAAATTAAGAATTTCTTTGACGAGATTTTGGTAAGCCCGGGCTCCTTTTGAATGACGATTATATTCCAGAATTGTTTTCCCGAAGCTTGGTGCTTCTGCTAAACGTACGTTACGAGGGATGATTGTTTCAAAGACATGATGGGGAAAATGTGCGTGTACCTCATCAATTACTTGGGAAGAAATATTTGTGCGCTTGTCATGCATTGTGAGGACGGCACCCATCACAACCAGATCAGAATTTAGTCTCTCTTTGACAAGCCCAATTGTGTGCAAGAGATGACCGAGTCCTTCCAGGGCATAGTATTCGCATTGAACAGGGATAATCACTTCCTTGGCGGCAGCTAGGGCGTTGATTGTGATTAGACCAAGGCTAGGTGGGCAGTCAATCAGGATATAGTCATAATTTGAATCTATTTCTTGAATGATCTTTTTAAGCTGGAACTCGCGCTCTTTTTGGTTAACAAGCTCTACGGTTGCACCAGCTAGTTCTGAAGAAGAGGGGAGTAGGTAGAGGTTTTTGAGGTTGGCTTGGAGGATTGCTTTTTGGGTGGGGGTTTCTCCAGTCAGGACATAGTAGAGGGTGGGATTATCATCGGTATGTTTGTAACCAAGGCCGCTTGAAGCATTTGCCTGCGGGTCGGAATCTATAATTAAAACTTTTTTCCTGTGTTTTGCAAGATAAGCCCCAATGTTAATAATGCTTGTGGTTTTTCCGACTCCTCCTTTTTGATTCGCAAATGCAATAACCCGAGCCATTTAAACAGTGATTTTATTAATTTTAACTTCGGTGTATCTTTGGCGGTGACCAAAAGTTCTTTTATAACGTTTCTTGGCTTTAAACTTCACGCCGGTGACTTTTTTAGCTTTAGCTTGGTTTTCAATTGTCGTAGTAACTTTAGCAGACTTTAGAATTGGTTTGCCAAGTTTAACACTTTTATCTTTAGAAGTGAGCAAGACTTGATCAAATTCAACCTTGTCACCTTTTTTGCCTTTCAGTTTTTCAACTTTTAGATTTTTACCTTCAGAAACTTTGTATTGTTTTCCTCCGGTTTTGATGATTGCAAACATTTTTCTAGGATTTTTAAGAATATAATAAAAAAGCTCTGAACTAGCTTTATTTTAGCAGGGGAGGGGAAGAGTGTCAAACTTCTCGGGCGTGCTTCTCTCGCCACTCCTCAACTTTCTTGTGATCCCCTGAGAGCAAGACTTTTGGTACTTTCCATTCTCTCTTACTATTAGGCTTGAAGATCTCGGGTCTTGTGTATTGAGGATATTCTAAAAGCTTCTTTCCTTTGATATCAAAACTCTCTTCAGTGATAGATTCTCTCTTGCCAACGACACCTTTAACTAATCTACCAATTGAGTCAATTAAAACGCAAGCCGGAATCTCACCGCCAGTTAAAACATAGTCCCCGATGGAGATCTGTTCGTCAACCAGATATTTTCTAATTCTTTCATCAAAACCTTCGTAGTGACCGCAAATCAAGGTGATTATTTTTTTCTTACTTAGGGATTTAGCTTTTTTCTGCTCAAAACGTTTTCCCTGAGGAGTAAGTAAGATCACATGCCCCTTTTTATTTCCTAGAGATTCTAGTGCTTTAGAGATGGGCTCAACTTTTAAAACCATCCCTGGCCCACCGCCGAAGGGACTGTCGTCAACACTGCGGTGTTTATCAATGGTGAAGTCGCGCAAGTTAATCAGATTGATTTCGAGGAGCTTCTTTTTTTGGGCACGTTTAATCAAGCTTGTGTTTAAAAAGCTTTCAAACATTTCAGGGAAGATTGTCAGAATGTTGAAAGTAAGCATGATTTAAGTTCATTCCTATTGTAGCGTAAATTGTCTATAAGACCAAAAACCTCCACCTTGTGGCAGAGGACTTTCGGTTCTATAATAGAAATTTTCTAGAGCTTTACGTCAACGTCGAGGTCTTCGTCTTTTTTCTCTTCAGAAGCTTCTTCAGAAGCTTCTTCAGAAGCTCTGGGAGCTTCCTTTCTTGTGTGAGTTGAACCTTCTGGCTCAATGATCTTCATGTTGACGCGGGCATCATTCTTGGCACCGAGGATTCGCAATAAAATACGAATTGCCTTAGCGGTTTGACCGTCTTTACCGATGATTTTTCCCATATCTTCCGGGTCAACTGTGAGTTCCAAAAGAACTCCCATTTCGTCAATTGAGCGTTTAACCTCAACTGCATCGGGTTTGTCGACAATTCCTTTAATGATGTACTCCAGGAATTCCTTGTCGAATTCGTCATCCTTAGCCATTATTTCGGTCTCCTTTCTTTAGTTAGTAATTATTAATTATTATTTATTTTTCTTTGGTTCTTGTTTGGGTTCGGTAGACTTTTCTTCTTTTTTCTTTTCTTTTGGCTTCTCTTCCTTCTTAGGTTCCGATTTTTTGTCGGGTTCCCTCGCTCTGCCCGCTTCGCGAGGCGAGCTCGGGACGGCGCTCCGCGCCGCTTTCTTAGGCTCTTCTGCTTTCTTATCTTCAGTTTTTGGTTCTTCCTTAGGTTTCTCTTCACCCTTGGGTTTTTTGTCTTCAGTTCCTAGCTCTTTTTTAGTTTCGGCCTTTTTCTCTTCAGTTTTTTCTTCTTTTTTCGAAGCTTCTTTTTTGTCTTTGCTTTCCGCTTCAGCTTCCTTCTTAGCCCTTCTTTCTTCGCGTTTCGGGCGCTTTTTTTGAAGTTTTAAAAACTCCTCTTTAGAAAGGGGAGCTAAAATTTCCTTTTGCCTTAAAAGAGCAGCAACTGTTTCTGAAGGTTCCGCTCCTTTTTCTAACCAAAACTTAACTCTCTCTTGATTGATTTTGAGCTGTTTGGGGTTGAGATAGGGATGGTAGTACCCCAGAATCTCATTGAATTTTCCTTTGACGGCGCGCCTGTGTTCGGCAACGACAATGCGAAAAGAAGGTTGTCTTTTCTTCCCAATCCGCGTTAATCTGATTCTAAGCAAGATTTACTCCTTTTTCAGGTTTACTGATGTTC
This sequence comes from Patescibacteria group bacterium, assembly GCA_004374725.1. Lineage (GTDB taxonomy): Bacteria > Patescibacteriota > SOKK01 > SOKK01 > SOKK01 > SOKK01. The sequence goes on from SOKK01000107.1 coordinate 9,007, forward strand.
TAGTTCTACGCTTGATTTTAGCAAATTTTAGGGATTTGTCAATGGTCTTTTAAGGAGGACCCTCTCTGTCTTCACTCATATTTTACCTATATTAAACTTTGATTGCTCTACTTATATAATTACACGCTCCGGGATTTTGTCAAGAGAAGGAGCTATCTCTCTAGCCCAATTACTATTTTCTCTTTATTAATATTTTTTGTCCGTTTAAGATCAAGTTTCGTTTTGGGAATTACTAATTCTATTTTCTTCGCGAGGGTTTCTTTTTTGATATAATCACCAAATTTTTCAATGACTTCTAAGATCTTCTTAGGCTTAGTTTTCAGGTAAAGAGTAATCCTATCGTCTACGTTGTAATCTGCTTCTTTGCGGAGATCTTGGATCAAACGGACCAGATCTCGGGCAAGTCCTTCTTGTTTAAGTTTCTCAGTGATTTTGGTATCCAGGAACACGACTATGTTATCGCCATATTCTAGTTTGTAGGGTTTCTTTGGTGCGAGAGCCACTTTGAATTCATCTAGCTCTAATTTGAATCCAGAAACTTCTAATACATCGGTACTTAAATTGTAATTACCATCTGCGAGAGCTTTTTGGACTTTTTTTAGATCCTTGCCAAGTTTCGGACCGACAATCTTGAAATCTAATTCAATTTTTTCTTTTGCAAAAGGATTAAGACTCTTAGTAAATCTCAAGTTCTTGACATTGAGTTCTTCTTTGATCATTGTTTCAGCTTCTTTGCCTAGCTTAATTTTCTTTTTAGTGAAAATTACTAGTTCAGAGAGTGGCTGGCGGGTTTTTAAATTAGTCTTATTGCGAACTGCTCGGGCAAGATTGACGATTCGAAGAACTTGCTCCATTTCTTGGTTGAGTTTCTTATTAATAAGCTTAGTATTAGCTTTTGGATAGTTTGCTAAATGGATGCTCTTCTTTTTCCCGGTTAGATTTTGATAGATCTCCTCAGTAACAAAAGGTGTGAAAGGAGCAACCAACTTGGTTAGTTCTAGTAGCACGGTGTGAAGGGTATGGTAAGCTTGTTTTTTGTCTTGATCGTTTTCTGATTTCCAGAAGCGTCGGCGGCTTCTTCTGACATACCAATTAGAGAGATCTTCGGTAAACTTTTGAATCTCGCGCCCGGCATTAGTAATATCATAATTATTAAGATCGTTCGTCACTTTTTTGATCAGTTCATTTAAATAAGAAAGAATCCAGCGATCAAGTTTGTTTTTGGGTTTTCCTCTCCAGGGACGGTCAGTTTGTTTAAACTTGTCAATCTTAGCATAGGTAACAAAGAAGGCGTAAGTATTCCAGAGGGTTAGTATGAATTTTCGGACTGCTTCTTCAACAAGGTTGGCAGAGAAGCGGCGAGGATTACCTGGAGGACTGGCTGTGTACAGATACCAGCGGAGGGCATCGGTGCCGTGTTTTTCAATTACTTCTTGGGGCTCAACAACATTCCCTTTAGATTTACTCATCTTTTGCCCTTTTTCATCGAGAACATGTCCTAAGCTAATTACGTTTAGGTAAGCCGGTTTGTCAAAAAGAAGAGTAGAGAGCGCTAGCAAAGTGTAAAACCAGCCACGGGTTTGGTCAATTGCTTCACAAATGTAGTCAGCAGGGAAATTTTTCTTGAACTTTTCTTTGTTTTCAAAAGGGTAGTGCCATTGGGCGTAAGGCATTGAGCCAGAGTCTATCCAACAATCTAAAACTTCAGGGACACGTTTCATTTTTCCTTCGCACTTGGGACAGTCAATGTCAACGTGGTCGACATGAGGACGATGAAGGTCAAGCTCCTTCCCCGCGTGACGGGATCCCGCTTCGCGGGATAGTTTTTCCCGGGAGAGCTTCTCTAGTTCCTTAATACTCCCGACACAAATCTGGTGTTCACATTTTTCGCATTCCCAAATAGGTAGGGGAGTGCCCCAGAAACGCTCGCGGCTGATTGCCCAGTCCACAGCACTCTCAAGCCAATCACCAAAACGTCCTTCTTTGAGATGTTCAGGGTACCAGTTGACCTGGCGGTTATTTGTGAGGAGTTCTTTCCGGACTTTAGACATCTGGATAAACCAGGAAGATTTTGCGTAGTAGAGCAGGGGGGTGTCACAGCGCCAGCAGAAAGGGTAAGTATGTTCGATCATCTCAGTGTTGAGAAAGAGATTTTGCTTTTTGAGATCGGAGACGATTTTGGGATCG
>SOKK01000034.1 GCA_004374725.1 Patescibacteria group bacterium
GAGGATCTTTGACAGGCCCCTTTCTTAAAAGTCTTTCTATAACCTGGAGAGCGTTTTGGGCATTGAGGAATGTCCTGGTACTCTTTTCCTCGAGAATGATCGCTCTGCGAGGAACATCCAGCTTGAGCAGGATGTTAGTCATTCCTCTTGCTTCGGTAATTCCTTTTGGTCTTGAGCGATAGCCCCCGGAACAGATGATATGAGAAACTCTGCTATCGTGGTAGAGTTGCGCGGCTCTTTCAGCAACAGCGTGGGAATAGGGACTAGCCTTAGTGCCATTTCTACTAAGGTCTATTCCAATGGCGATGATCGCAAAGGCTTTTTTGGGAAGAGGGTCATCTTTGATGGAAAATCTCTCTTCTACCCGCTTGGCAAGCGACAACTTTCTCACCTCTTTCTTTTTAAGGTTCGCTTTTGTTTTTAGATTAAAACATAGCAGTTACTTAGTTTTTTGTCAATTTCCTTTGGTTTTTCCTTGCTTTTCCGCTATAATAAAGCTGAAGAAAACCTCCAAAATCCCTTAAAAAACCTCTTTATAAGGGACAAGTTATTTAGTTAAATTGAAAAATGCAGAAGAAGACCTTTTGGATTATCTTAATCATAGTCGCAGCGATTATCCTCGCGGTGCTGGTTTCATATTTTGCCTTCGGCCGTTCTTTTGGCATTGAAACTGCAAATAAATATTACAATGGCGGCAATCAACAGTTTAAGCAAAAAGAATACACTCAAGCAATCGCAAGTTTTGAAAAAGCTCTTTCTTTAGGTGGCGATAAGGAAATTAAAGTTAAAATTTATCTTGGACTTGGGGAGATTTATGAATTAAAAAGTCAATTCACCAAGGCAGAGAATAACTATCGTTCCGCGATTGATGTTGATCAGGAAGACGAGTCAGCTCTTCTCGCCTTGATGAGGTTAAATTTAAAGTTTGGTCGCTACCAAGAAATTATCAATGAACATAGCCGACTAATTGATAGAGACGAGAGTAGATTAATCTTAGCGCGGGCGTATCTAGTTCAGGAAGGCCTTGAGAAAGCATTGGAAATTTTGGGAGATCAGGGTGGTGAGGCGCTCTACTTGCAAGGATTAATTAGATTGGTACAGAAAAACCCTGCGGAAGCGAAAGACCTCTTAGGGCAAAGCCGTCCGAGGGTAGGTGAAATACTTCAAAGGAAGATTGATAAAACCCTTACGGGGATAAAAGGGCTTGAAGCGGAGAAAAATCAGGCCTACTATTTTGCTTTAGCTGGCAAGCTTGCGAATGATCTGGGAGAATCAGAATTTGCGCTTGTAGCTTTTAATAAAGCTCTCCAAGTATTGCCGGATTACCGTGATGCTTGGCTTGGGATGGGCTATGCTTACTTAAAACGAATGTGCTATCAAGACGCAGAGGAATCTTTAAAAATTGCTTTAAAGTATGACCCCGTTTATGCAACTACTCAATATCTCTTAGGCAAGGTTTATTTTGAACAAGATCAGTTTAAGCAAGCAACCCTGGCCTTCAAGAGAGCAGAACGAAAAGGATACAAAAAGGCTGATTTATGTTTTGACCTTGCTTGGAGTTATCAGAAACAAAAGGATTATAAGAAAGCAGTTTTAAATTATAAAAAAGCAATTAAAATTAACCCCGATGATTATAGCTCTTACCTTCAAGCAGTTTATCTCTATCTTTTTGAATTAGATCAAATTGAGAGTGCAGAAAAGCTAATTGCTCCTTTAGTGGAGAAGGACTATTCTGATGTTGCAGCTGCAACTTTGGAGGGAATGATCTTTGTTAAGAAGAATCAACTTGAGGAAGCAGAAGATAAATTAAAAACCGCCCGCGAATCACAGGTTGATTTTGCCTACACCTATTATGTAGAGGCCCTTTTGTATAAGGAGAAAGGTGACAGTGAGAAAGCAAAGGAAAGCTACACCCGGGCAATTAACCTTGATCTTAAAGGAGAATTAAGTGATTGGGAGGAAGTCAGGTAATAGGTCAAAGGTCAAAGGTTAAAGGTAACTATGCCTTTGCCCTCTAACCTCTAACCTCTAACCTGATTCATGGTTATTTTAGGCATTGATCCTGGAACAGCTGCCTTGGGCTATGGTTTGATCCAGGGGAACAAAGATAATTTAAAACTGATTAAGTACGGTTGTATTACGACTGAAAGTAAACAAGCAATGTCTCTCAGGTTGCATCTGATTTATGAGGAGGTTAAAAAACTAATTCAGAAATATAAACCTGATCAATTGGCAGTCGAAGAAATTTTCTTTGCGAAAAATAGTAAGACTGCTTTAAAGGTGGGGCAAGCGCGTGGAGTGATTTTGCTTCTGGGAGCAGAACATCGGATTCCTGTCTTTGATTACGCTCCCCTCCAAGTAAAACAAAGTATTGCTGCTTATGGCCGAGCAGATAAAGAGCAAGTTCAAAAAATGGTTCAAGTAATTCTGAAGTTAAGGGAACTACCTAAACCCGATGATGCCGCAGATGCCTTGGCGATTGCGATTTGCCATACTTTTCATAGTAATAGGTGATAGGTGAAAGGGGAAAGTGGTATAGTTATACCTTTGCCCTTTGACTTTTAACCTTTAACCTGATTACTATGTTCAAATATTTTTCTAAAATCTCGATTAGTTTACTTGCTCTGCTTATCGTGGTGGGAGTTATCTTACCAATGGTCACAGAAAGTGCTTCTCTGGAGGCAGTTGCGGGGGAGGACTTTGGGGTTGTGGCGGGGAAAAAGGCAGTTTTTGATGCAAGTCAATCAGTTATTCCCCGTGCTGCAAAAGTAGATTATCACTGGGATTTTGGTGACAGAGAAGAAGCTGAAAGTGAAGAAGTAGTCCATATCTATGACAACCCTGGTCGTTACAAGGTTGTTTTGACAATCACTACTCCAGAGTTAAAAACAAGGGATAGTTTGCATGTTGATGTTTATTACAATCTGATTGTCTTGGTGGCCGGTCAAAGCGTGAAGGATAGTGAATTAGATGCACTAAAAAGGAGAGCGGAAAGAAATGGTATTTTCCTAGAAGTGATTCAGCCGCGTGGTGCTAGCCCGGACTTTACAACAGAAGAAGGTTTGGTTAAGGCAATGTCAGAGAAAAGTAGGAAGCTTGAGGAAAGTAACTTGATTATTACTTGGACAGAGGGAAGTGTTGGGCTAAATGTACTTTCAAGTTTTGGGCAGAGGACGGATCTAGATCTTTCTCGAAAAACTTTTGTTGCTGCAAGCGATAAAAGTTTTGGCAGCATTGAACAAATTGCAAAGTCTACGGCGGATATCTTAAAGCCTGATGCTTTCTTCTTAGCCCGTGAGGATTCTCTGAATACGATTGTTGGTTTGCAGGAAACCGAAAAACTCCGGGCGAATTTGAAAGCAAAAAACCTGGACTATCGTCTAATTGGTGCCGAAGAAGCGCAGAGAGTAACTTATTTTAAATATTACAATTTTCTTTCCTATACCGTTAACGCAATGAAGCGTCATGGTGTTCCCGGGAACGCTCTGATTTTAATTTTGATGCTTCCAGTTGTCGCGACTCTGTTTGCTTTTGCTCGTCAGATTGTGGGTTTTAAAACCTTTGGAATCCTTATTCCGATTTTAATTACTTTTTCTTTCTTGGCAATTGGTTTGCGTTACGGGATTTTAGCTTTTGTGTTGATTTTGGTTGTGGGAACGGTGGGGCGCTTTATCTTACGCCGCTTGCGCTTGCTTTACCTCCCCAGAATGGCAATCTTAATCACAGCAGTTACTTTAGCAATCTTAGGTCTTTGGGCTGTGGGCGTTTATTTTAAAGTAACAGATATTGTTTCAATTTCAATCTTTCCAATTTTGGTGATGATTATTTTGGTGGAGCAGTTTGTGAGTGCCCAGATTGAAAAGGGTGTTGGCACAGCGGTTTTGTTAACTGTTGAAACTCTGGTGATTTCAATTGCTGGTTATTATTTGGTGGGTTGGGAGACATTGCGGTCGTTTATTCTCAATACTCCAGAATGGATTTTTATCCTGATTCCAGTTAATATCTTACTTGGTCTCTGGTCGGGTTTGCGTTTACGAGAGTTTTGGCGCTTCCGAGAGATATTTAGAGTAAGTCGGAAATAGCAATCTTGACTATGAGCTATAAATTTTGAACTAAATTATGCGCATTCAAGATGTTCTGGGAATGAATGCAAGAAATTTGCTCTACATTCGTCCTTATAATCCCAGAAAAGCAATTCGGCTTGCAGATGATAAACTGGCGACGAAGGAAATGCTTACTCAGGCAGGTATCCCTGTACCTAAGACCTATGGGGTGATTCGGGAATCCAAGGATCTGGAGGGATTCAGGTGGGGAAAGCTGCCGAAGAGTTTTGTTTTGAAACCAAACCATGGTTTAGGTGGCGAAGGGATTATTGTTTTTAAAAGGCGTTTTAAGAATGGCAATCTCTTAAAGGTGGATGGTAGCAAAATGAGCGCGCGTGAGTTTAAGACACACGTGAATGATATTTTGGATGGACGCTATTCTCTAAGTGGTGTTCCAGATATTGCTTTTTTTGAAGAGAAACTGGTAGCGCACAAATTACTTACCCTATACTTTCCTTAAGGGGTTCCGGATGTTCGAGTAATTGTTTATAATTCAGTTACGGTGATGGCAGAAATGCGTTTACCGACGAGTGCCTCACAGGGAAAAGCTAATTTGCAACTGGGTGGAGTTGGGGGCGGAATTGATGTTGCAACTGGAGTTACTACCACGGCGGTAATGCGTGGAAGAGTAATTGAGGAAACCCCTGATGCTGGTATTAAGATTGCTGGCTTCCAGATTCCAAAATGGGACGAGGTTTTAAAAATTGCTGTGGAAGCGCAGAGAGCTTCGGGAATTGGCTATTTAGGCGCGGATGTTGTTATAGACCAAAAAAAAGGCCCGATAATTCTGGAGTTAAATGCAAGAGCGGGGCTTGCAATTCAAATTGCAAACCTTGCTCCTTTGCGCTATCGTTTGGACAGGATAGAACGTTTGAAAGTAAAGAGTGCTGAACATGGAGTCCAGATTGCTAAAAACCTTTTTGGTGGTGAAATTGAAACGGAGATTGAGGGAATTTCTGGCAAGCGAGTAATTGGTACAGTAGAAAAAGTAAAGTTGATTGGAAAGACAGGGAAGGAAATTGGAGTTGAAGCGAAGATTGATACAGGAGCAGCTTCCAGTTCGATTGATGAGGGGTTAGCAAAGGCGCTAGGATTAAAAGAGTTAATTGAGTTCTTTAATCAGATTGAACTGCCAGAAATTAAAGACAGAAACTATGCGCGGAAAATTGAACAGCAGTTGAATCGAAAATATAAGGGAAAGCAGAAGGATCTTGTAGATATTATTGTTGTTTATTCCAGTCATGGTGTGAGTATTCGTCCAAGAACAAGGCTGACTTTTGAACTGTCGGGAGTGAAGAAAATTTCCAAAGTTTCGATTATTCAAAGAGAAGAGTTGAAATATCCAATGATTGTAGGGAGAAAGGATTTAAAAAAGTTTTTAGTAGAGCCAGGAAGAAAGTAATTTTAATTATGAAAGAAAAAATGAATTCAGAAGTAAAAGGTATGAAAAAGCAGTTTATTAATTCACACTCTAAGCTGGTAAAAGAGGCGGCAGAAAAGAAAGGGGTTCAGTTTAAAGCATTGATCCCTAGTTTATTTTTTTATCAATTGAGCTTTAAAGAGAGATCAAATCTTTTTTGTGAAGGGCTAGCGGATTTGACGCCCGCACCAGCTTATATTGCTGCAGAGCGCAAAAATTTATCTTGTCAATTTTTAAAGAAATGGGATGTTCCAATTCCAGAAGCAGTTGTGATGCATAATTTCGAAGAAAGTTTTGATTTTCTTAAGAAATATAAAAAAATTGTTATAAAACCACTGAATCTCGCTTGGGGGTTAGGAATCACAGCGGGAGTTTCTAACAAAAGCGTACTAAAAGACGCGATTGATCATGTACATAAATATGTAAAGGTGGGTGGTGGATTTCTTGCTCAAGAATTCCTTGAGGGAGAAGACCATCGTGTTTTGGTTGTTGGGTATAAAAAAATATTTTGTTTGCAAAGAAACCCAGCGTTTTTGGTTGGTGACGGTAAAACCAAGATCAAGGACTTGATCAAAGGTAAAAAAGTAAAAACTGGTTCAATGGGGAAATTTTTAAAAGCACCCAAGAATAAACTTTTGATTGCTCTTAAAACACAGGATTTAGATATGGGGAGTATTCCTGAGAAAGGACGTAAGGTGAAGCTGAATACAACAGCGAATATTCATTTTGGAGGGTTTTCTGTTGATAAAACCAATGTAGTTTGCGAAGAAGCAAAAGTGTTAGCAAAAAAAGTTGCTAAAAAATTTGCAATGCCAATTCTGGGGATTGATTTTGTTTCTAGTGATATTTCAAAAACACCCGGAAAGATAATTGAGCTCAATCCAGCCCCAGACTTAGTGATGCATACAAATCCAGATTTTGGTAAAAGTTATAATCCAGCTGAAGCTTTAATAGATTTTCTGTTTTTTTCTGGAGAAGAGGAGGATCTTAAATTGAGACCAGAATTAAATTAATAAATTTTTATAATGGTAAAATTTTCAGAAAAAGAAAATAAGAAATTATACTTAAGTAACCGACTTATCAATAAAGAAGCCTTAAAAAGGGGAATTAAAGTTGAGATTTTAAATGCTGGAAAGAACCTCGTTATCTTAACCCATAAAAGCAAAACTGCTTTTATGCAGGCAACAAAAACTTTCCTCAATAGCTCTGTGTCCCTTGTTATGACAGATCACAAGGATTTAGCCAATATTGTTTTTGAAAGGTTTGGATTCCCTGTCCCGCGGCGGGAAAATGCTACAAACTTAAGGGAAGCTGCTGCTATTGTTTCCAATATTGGTTTTCCTGTTGTTTTAAAAAGGCCAACTGGTACTGGTGGTAAATATGTTTATCCTGGCATTTCAAATATTAAAGAATTAAAAAGATTTGCCAAAGAATTACTAAAAGATGAAAAAAAAGTTATTATAGAAAAACAAGTCATTGGTTCTGATTATCGATTTCTCGTTGTTGGTTTAAAATGTGTTTCTGTTGTGGAGCGTACTCCTGCCTTTGTTGTTGGTGATGGAGTTAAAAATATTGCAGAATTAGTTAAGGAGGAAAATAAAAACCCACTGCGTAAGCCTCTTCACCTTGGCCCACTTCTAAATATTGAGATCGATGGTGAAACACGCAGGATTTTGAAAAATAGTGGTATGACCATCGATTCCATTCCAAAGAGAAATCAAAAAGTTCAGTTAAAATATACAGCTAATCATAGTAAGGGAGGATCAACAGAAATTGTTACTGATAAAGTCCACCCAGATAATAAAAAATTAGCTGAAGATATTGCTAAAAAGTTTAATCTTGGGATAGCTGGTGTAGATTTTATGACTTTGGATGCATCTTTATCCTATAAAAAAAATAATTTGTATGTGATAGAAGTAAATGCCACTCCCTCATTTGGCCTTCATTACCAACCTAGTTTTGGAAAGGGAGAAGATGTTTCTCCGTATGTTCTTGACTTGCTTTTCCCTGAAACTAAAAAATAACCTAAAATAAAATGCTCTCATACCTCACTGGCAAAATTCAAAACATTGAACAAAATTCTTTGACTGTTCTAATAAATGGAATTGGCTTTGAAGTTACAGTCTTAGAAAAATGTGCCAAGAAATTTAAAGTTAATGATGAAATTCAACTTTGGACCTATCTCAATGTCCGTGAAGATAATTTAAGTTTATTTGGTTTTCAAACTAAAGCGGAGCTAAATTTATTTAAACTTTTAATTTCTGTCTCCGGAATTGGGCCCAAGGTAGCAATGAAAGCTTTGGAGAAAGCAACAGTTGAACAACTACACCTGGCAATTTTGGGAGAAGACCTTGAAACTTTGAATACAATTCCGGGGATTGGCAAGAAAACTGCAGAGCGGCTTTTGGTTGAATTGAAGTCAAAATTAGAGAAAAAGGATTTGCCAGATCAGGAAGGATTGGCAGAGATTAAGGGGGCCTTGAGCGGTCTGGGGTATCCCCCTGCTCGGATCAATGAGGTTATTACAAAGATTCCTTCTAACCTCAAAACCCTGGAGCAACGTTTAAAATATGCACTTAATTTGTTAGGGAAATGAAAGACAAAAGTGTTCTAGATGTGAAAATTCAAAAGGAAGACAAGGTGCTTGACCTTGCTTTGCGACCGAAGAAACTTTTAGAGTATGTAGGCCAAAAGCAGATTAAACAAAGCCTGGAAATTTTTATTATGGCGGCAAAGAAGAGACAAGAGACACCTGAACATGTTTTGCTTTATGGGCCTCCGGGAATTGGAAAAACAACTTTGGCGAATGTAATTGCAAATGAAGTTGGGGGTAACTTAAGAGTTGTTTCAGGCCCGGCGGTTGAGCGAGCAGGAGATCTTGCTTCCCTTGTGACTAGTCTAAGTCCTGGTGATGTTTTATTTATTGATGAAATCCATCGTTTAAACACACAAGCAGAGGAATTGTTATATCCAGTAATGGAGGACGCAATTTTGGATGTGATGTTGGGGAAGGGCCCTGGGGCAAAGAACCTGAGGATGGAATTGCCGCCAATTACAATCATCGGTGCGACTACTAAAGCAGGCAGTTTGTCGGGCCCTTTGAGAGATCGCGATGGGATGACTTATCGCTTAGATTTCTACACGGATGCAGAAATTGACGATATCCTCAAGCGTTCTGCAAAGATCTTGGGAATTAAATTAGACTCTTTGGGGCGAAAGGAAATTGCAAAACGTTCCCGCAAAACCCCTCGGATTGCTAATCGTCTTTTAAAACGAATTCGGGACTATGCGGAGGTGAAAGAGGATGGTAAGATTACTCTAGCGGTAGCACAAAAAGCTCTCAAGCTTTTAAATGTGGATGAAAAGGGATTAGATCAAGTTGATCAGAAGTTACTAGAGACTTTAGTAGATAAATTTTCGGGGGGGCCCGTCGGTTTAAAAACTCTGGCGGCGGCAATTGGGGAAGATGAAGAAACCATTGAAACTGTTTGTGAACCGTATTTAATTCGCTTGGGATTTTTAAAACGCGCAGCCAAGGGTAGAGAGGCAACGGAGAGAGCGAAAGAACATTTGAAAGATATGAAACGAAAGGAATAGGGAAACTACAGCAATGAAAATTTTACTTTATGGATTTGAACCATATCTAAACTTCAGGTGGAATATTAGCGAAAAAGTTGTAAAGAGAATAAAGCCTAGAGATGGTTTGGTTAAAGTTATTTTTCCGGTAAGGTTTGATAGAAAGCTTTTTTTGAGAATGCTTGAGAAAGAAAAACCTAATGCTGTATTGGGTTTGGGCCAGATACCAAGAGGTAATAAGATTAGAATCGAGAGAAAAGCTAAAAATCTAAGAAAAGAGAATGGAGAAAAGGTTATATTGAAGGATGGGCCGGAATATCAATTTGCCAATTTGGAGTTAGAAGGAGATGATAATTCTCAAGTTTCCTTTGATGCTGGGGGGTACGTTTGTAACTTTTCTATGTACCTGATGATTAACCGAGCTCTTAGGAGAGGAATGAAATTTGCGTTTTTGCATATTCCGATGAGCTTTGATCTAAAAAAAGTGGTGGAGTTTGTTGAAAGAAAAATTGATGAGATTGAAAAGTCTCTTTAAATAATTAGTAGATGTACTATTACATCGTTAATCCAACTGCTGGCAGCCGGCAGTTTGAGAAAATTCAAGACGAGTTTCTTGCCAGTTTAAAGTTGAAAAAAATTGAAGGTGAGATCGCAAGGACTACTACACAAGGAGAGGCGAAAAAGCTAGCCAAAATGGGGATTTCTAAGGGGTGCCGAATGATCATTGCAGTAGGAGGTGATGCTACAGTAGAGGAGGTTTTAAATGGAATTATTGAATCTGAGAAAGCGGGAGTAGCGCTCGGAGTAATTCCGACTGGTAAAAATAATTACTTTGCAAACCTTTTGGGAATTTCAGACTGGCAGGTTGGGATTAATGCTCTAGCAAGTGGCAAGGTCAGAAAGATGGATGTTGCTCAAGCGGGGAACTATTATTTTGTAAGTTCTTTAGACTTTGGGTTCCCGCTTGCCTTAGAGTCAATCTTTAAGAAGAACAGACAAAAGTTAAATTTTTGGAAGCGTTTTCGTGTAACCTTAGATCTGATTGAAAAGTTTGATCCGATTAAATTACGTTTGAAGGTTGCTAATCACTATTGGGCTGACTTGGAGATTTTTGCAGGTTCTTTTGGGAATGCTTTTTTCTTTAATCGTCCGGAGAGTTTCAAAATCTCTCCTGATTTAGTAGATCAGAAATTGCAAGCTTTATTCCTCCATCCTTTTGAACAGAAAAGTTTGTGGTATAAGGCCTGGGATTTTTCAAAAGGATTTTACAGGAGTATTGGCCAGTTCAGCCTGATTAAGGAAAAGCGTTTTATCCTTGAGAGTGAACAGGAGGTTAGCTTTAGGACTGCAGCATATCGCTTTTCGGCGCGTAAATTAAATCTGACCCTGCATCCCAAAGCTTTGTCAGTTGTAATAAAGCCCCAAGAAAATTCCTCTCAGGGGCCTTAAGGGTTTGCGCTATTCTTTACTTTTTGCTAGAATAAGTTCTAGCAGGTAGGTAGGACAGAATATCGTTCTGTCCCTACCACCAGTTTTTTATCTCTTAAAAAGGGAGTGTCCCATTAAAGAGTTACTTGTTAATCATCAAATCAAAATCTCGAAAGTAATGGTAATTGATGATGAGGGTAAACAATTGGGAGCGATGGATACGAAAGAGGCAGTGAGGTTAGCAATGGAAAAAGATCTTGATCTTGTGGAAGTTTCTCCAAAGGCGGAGCCTCCAGTCTGTAAAATCATGGATTATGGTAAACATCGTTATTGGCAGGACAAGAAAGATCACAAGCACCGGGTTAAGCAAAAGAAATCAGAGTTAAAAACAGTTCGCCTCAGTGTTAAAATCAGCGATCATGATTTAAAAGTTAAGTCTCACCAGGCTAAAAAGTTTTTAAAGAGAG
>SOKK01000002.1 GCA_004374725.1 Patescibacteria group bacterium
TGGGGATCTGAGTTTTGAAAAAATTGAAGTAAATTGTGATAGTAGTTGTTTTCGTGGGCCTGAAACTTATCACGCTTGGCAGTTTCTTGGTTGATTTTCAGAAAATCATCAATGTCTTTTTCGGATTCTGCTTGTTTAATCTCAACTCCTTTGCGTTTTGCGAGGCGGATATTATAGCGCGTCTTTGATTTCATTTCTTTCAAAAGATCTTCTTCGCTTTTTGTGAGATCTAAGATTAAAGTGTTTTCTGGTTGGTGAATTGTTCCCGAGACACGATGATAATTTTCAGATAAATAGTTTCCTATCTTGTTATCTTTTGTGATTGCTGGATCAAAGCGCACAAAAATTACCTTTTCTTTTCTGGCGAATAATTCCAATTGATTGAAAAATTCTGTGAGTAGAGAACGGTCGTGACCGTTCTCTACTAAAACCGGGCCACGGGGAATATAAAAATAGGATTTTCCAAAAGGAAGGGGATGTTTGACTATAATCACTTGGGCAAGAGTTTGACCACCTTTTTTTAAAGCCAGGAAATAGGTTTTTCTCCCAATTGATTCTTGAAACTGACCCCAGAGATAAGTCTGTTGCATGGAAGAATTAGGAGAGTCTTTCACAAACTCGTCCCACAGCTTGCTTTGATTTTCGGGGATTTGGACTAATTCCATAAAAGTTGATTACAACTCTATTTTAGCAGAAAACTGGCGTTTAGGCGACGATTTTTGAGTTTAAGTCGTGTTATAATAAAAAAGAGCTTTAATTATTTAGGATGCTGATCCTTGCCCTCGAAACATCTTGCGATGAAACTGCCGTTGCTGTGATTAGAGACGGCAAGGAAATTTTAAGTAACCTCGTTGCCTCCCAAATTGATTTGCACAAAGAATTTGGTGGAATCGTTCCGGAAATCGCGGCGCGGGCACATACCGAGAAGATGATTCCTTTGTTAAAGAAGGTAGTGACAGATTGCAATCTGTCACTACAGAATGATATTGATGCAATCGCGGTTACCTTTGGCCCTGGTTTAGTTGGTTCGCTTCTCGTAGGCCTAAGCACTGCCAAAGCTCTAGCCTATTCTTTGAATAAAAAGTTAATTGGCGTTAATCATATTGAAGCTCATCTTTATGCTGCTTGGCTAGAAGAAAATAGCCCTCCAAAATTTCCCGCGCTGGGGTTAGTTGTGAGTGGTGGACACACGGAGCTAGTTCTAATGAAAGATCATGGCAAATACAAGCTTCTCGGGGCGACCTTAGATGATGCGGCGGGGGAAGCGTTTGATAAAGTCGCAAAATTGCTAGGCCTGGGTTATCCGGGGGGACCTGCAATCAGTGAAGCAGCAAGAAAAGGTAATCCTGATAAATTTGATCTTCCAAGGCCAATGTTGGAACAGGATAATTTTGATTTTAGTTTTGCGGGGTTGAAGACAGCAGTTCTCTACCTAATTAGAGGTGATAGGGGAAAGACGAAAAATGATAAAGGATTTGCTCAAGATATGGCGGCCTCGTTTCAGAAGGCAGTTGTTGATACATTAGTCGGCAAAACTCTCAAGGCAATCAAAAAATATCAGCCCAAATCATTTATCTTGGGTGGTGGGGTAGCAGCGAACCTAGAATTACGGAAGACTTTGAAAGAGAAACTACCGAATGATGTCAAATTCTACTGCCCTCCAATTGAGCTTTGTACAGACAATGCTGCGATTGTGGGGGCAAACGGATATTTTAAAGCAAAAAATAAAGAATTTATTAGTTGGAAAGATTTGAAAGTAGATCCGGTAGCCGAAATTGAATAGTTTGTAGGAATAACCCTGGGGTTATCCTGCTGTGTTATAATAAAAATGAGATTATTAAGTAATCAATGCCGAAACTCGAAAAAGCTTACAACGCGAAAAAGTATGAAGAGAAGATTTATGATGCCTGGAATAAAGGTGGTTTTTTTAAACCTGAGATTAACTCGAAAGGAAAACCCTTCGGCGTAGTAATTCCTCCGCCAAATATCACAGGCGAGCTGCATCTCGGGCATGCGCTTTGCAATACGATTAAAGATATTATTCTCCGTTACCGAAGGATGCTCGGAGAAAAAGTTTTGTATGTCCCTGGCACTGATCATGCTGGAATTGCTACCCAAACAGTAATTGAGAAGGAGCTAGAAAAAGAAGGCAAGAAACGAGAGGATTTGGGGCGCGAAAAGTTTATTAAGAAAGCTTGGGAGTGGAAAGAAAAGTACGGCAGTCAGATTACGGATCAATTAAAACGCCTTGGAATTTCTTGTGACTGGGAGCGGGAGAAATTTACTTTAGGCCGTAGTCCTGAAAGTGAAATTAATAAGGCAGTTAATAAAGCTTTTGTTACTCTTTATAATAATAAGTTAATCTATCGTGGTGACTATCTTGTGAATTGGTGTCCACGTTGCGGAACAGCAATTTCAGATTTGGAAGTTGACTACAAAGATGTCAAGGGAAAACTTTGGGAATTAAAATATCCCTTCAAAGATAATCCCAAAAATTTTGTAACTGTAGCAACAACAAGGCCGGAAACGATGCTGGGAGACACTGCTGTCGCAGTCAATCCCAAAGACAAACGCTACAAAAATCTTGTAGGCAAGACCTTGATTTTGCCTTTAATGAAGCGGGAAATTCCGATTATTGCAGATGAGTTAGTAGATCAAGGGTTTGGCACTGGTGCTGTCAAAGTCACTCCCGCGCACGATCCAAATGACTTTGAAATCGGGAAGAAACATAAATTGGATTTTGTGAAAGTGATTGGAGAAGATGGGAAGATGACCAAATTGGCAGGTAATTATAGTAGCCTGTCTATCGCCGAGGCGCGCAAAAAAGTTCTGGAAGATCTGGAAAAAAATAGTTTTCTAGGAAATGAAAAAGACTATCTACATTCAGTTGGCCATTGCCAGCGTTGCGATGAAGTTATTGAACCTTTAACAAGTAAGCAATGGTTTGTAAAAATGAAACCGTTAGTGAAACCTGCTATTAAAGCAATGAGAGATAATAAAATCAAAGTCCAGCCAAAACGTT
>SOKK01000088.1 GCA_004374725.1 Patescibacteria group bacterium
GTTTCTTCAACCTATCGTACTTACGCAATTTACGTTGTGACCGCGAATTATTAAGGGGTCATTGCGAGTCCCGCGTGAGCGGGACGAAGCAATCCCGTCAGGATAGTTATGTCCTCTCGGGATTGCTTCGTCACTCCGCTTTGCGGAGACTCCTCGCAATGACATCTATCAAAAAACCGCCTCTTTTTCGGAAGCGGTTTTTTAGTTTAATTTATTTTTGTAACTTTTGGATTATGGCATGCTACAATGTAGGCAGATAATTGAAATTAGGAAAACACAATGGGTATCAATCTACAGCTTCTAACTTTAGTTATTGTAATTCTCGCTTTTTCTGCTCTTGGCTGTGGGGGAACCGTTGATCGGGAATCACAAGAAGATGCTTCACTATCATCTTCAGAGGAGCTTTCTGGCTCTCAAGAGTCAAAATCTTTTCAGGTTGATGACACAAAGCAAGTTAACCTACCTCTTACAAATGCAGAGAAACGAATAACAAAAAAACCTTTTGGAATTTATATCACCCCGAGCAATTCTCCAATCAGCCCGGAACGTTTCTCTGGTTATCACACAGGGATTGATTATGAAATCTTTGAAAATGAAACTAATACTAATGTATCGGTATACGCAATTTGTGGGGGTAAAATATTACAAAAGAAAAATGTTTCCGGCTATGGTGGGGTAGTAGTTCAAGAAGGTGAGTTGGAAGGTCAATTAGTGATTGTAGTCTATGGTCATCTCAAACTTTCAAGCGTTAAAAAACAGGTAGGGGATTCTCTCTCGGCTGGGGATCAGTTAGCGTTTTTAGGCGAAACTTTTAGTAGTGATACAGGTGGAGAGCGGAAGCATTTACACCTAGGGATCCGTAAGGGCACTAAAATAGATCTACGAGGTTATGTCCAGAGTAAGTCTCAACTTGAAGATTGGATTGATTTTGCGCAGTATTATTAGTCGGGTTTAAATTCGAATTGATTAAGCACGGCGTTTCTTTGGACGCTGTTTTTTTAAAAGAAAACTCCGCTTACTTTGCTTGGATTGGCATTTCAGCGGAGTTCCAATTTTTCGTAGGGGTTTTTTGATTTGGTTTGGGAGGTTGTGGCGGTTTCCTCCGTAGACGGGAGTAATCCACGCGAGACATCCCTGCAGTCTTCGGTAGAGCCTTGGGTCTTTATAGCGAGTTGTGTACTGAGCCTTGCAGCAAAGTGCACGAATGCGTCGAATTGTGCTTTTATCGATGCCGATGCGTGTTTTGTCTTTTCCTCCGTTCCCTGGAGCAATTGTGTAGCCACAAATCTTTAGGGCACCTTGCTTGATATTGTGCTGGAATGTTTTGTGCGGCGTGAACCCGAAACTTTTAACTATAGCGAGAACGTGGTCAGCTACTTCAGGGTTGATTGGGGAGGGTGAAGAAATAAGGAAATTGTCCCCGTAGCAGCTAAGCTTGTGCTCGCTTAGATTAACGTCCCGCTCAATTTTCTCCATCATTGTTTTAAGAACAACGAAGAAAAGCGCAGGTGACGTGGGTGCTCCTTGGGGAAGGATGCTGTTACTTCCTCTTTTAAGGAACGAGAGTTGTTTTTCGTTCTCGGTCCTTTTAGGAGAAGCCTGTGAGTAGGTTGTAAGTTCGATAATTGTCTTTGCAAGTTCCTGGATTCCTTTTCCTGTTTCGGATTCGAAATATGCCCTGAGCAGGAGACTTTCCTTGTTAGACAGGATTCTTAGAAGATTTTCGTAAATGAGGGGAACTGGTGTGGAGTCGTATGCATGCTTGATGTCGAAACTGTAGAAGTACTGACTTGTTCCACAGTGCCCTTTGATAAAGTTGAAGCAAGAACTGCCGACGAGGCCGTGGATTCGAGGGTGGCTTGAGATAAAGTTGCCATCTCTTAACCATTCTAGGATCATTTTTTGGGCCTTTTTGACCTTGATTGGCGGCACACTTAGGATTCTTACTTCCCCGTTTCCCTTCAGGACGTATACATCTTTGTACTCGCGTCTGATTCTCCAGGCTTCTTGGATTGTTTGGCGGTCCTTTACTATGTGACCGAGAAAATCAAGAGCGTCCATCTCGTCCCTCCTTTCTTTGTAGATTTTTGTTAAGGTACGAGGTTGCAGGAGAGGTTGTGCCGGGAAGGGGTTTTTAATTTTAACCTCATCCTGTTTTCTGCTCAACGCTCGCTCGCAGCGCTTTTCGGATGCAAGTAGGGGTTATACTTCTATGACTGGCAGGAACTGCCAACCATTTGGATCTCGACAATGTCTGTGTGGGCATCAACGATATAGGTCTAGCCTGGTGTTGTTTTTTTGGTGCGTTTCTTTTCTTTTGGTACATTTTCCTTCCCGGCAGTTTAATTTTAACTTGGTTGTTTTAGGGGTCAAAAAGTAAATTCTGACAGTTACTTTTTGTCGTAGGAGAATAACCTTAATTTCGATGCGTTAGTGTAACACACTACAAAAATAGGAGTCAACCAAAAACAACACCAGTCTAGAGTGCTGTTTTTTGATATCTCTAATTTACTTGTTAATTGATAATTGAAACTTGATACTTGTTTTCCTGGCTCCCCTGCGGGACATATTTAGAACTTTGGATTGGGGGAAGATTAGAAGGGAGATGGAATTTATTTAGATGATCATTACTATTTAAAACTGGCCAGTATCTTTGTAATCTCAATCAATAATTTCTTTTCTTTTTGATTAATATCTACCTTTTCTAAATAATTGGTGCTTTTTTTCACTAAGTCTCTGGTGATTTTAATACAATCAGGAATGCATTTGTCTTTACGCATTTTTGTGAGAATTTCCTCAGCTTGTTTCTTTGAAAATTTAGGATACTTTTTAGGGTCAAAATATTTTTTATACTCCGGATTATTTTCCAGGAATTTAATTAAAGGTAATCTTTTTTTTCTTCTTAAAACATCAGTGCCCAATTTTTTGCCAACAACTTTTTCATTTCCAATTATATCAATCAC
>SOKK01000020.1 GCA_004374725.1 Patescibacteria group bacterium
TTATCTGTAGCGACTATGCCGACAAGGATTTTGAGCCACTCTTTAAAGAAGCGGGAATCAAATTTGAAAAGATTAAATTAAAAGACAAGGAATGATCAAAGGAGTTATCTTTGACTTTGGAGGAGTCCTAGTCACTGATCCATCCCTTAAACTAAGTAGAGCTGAGGCCCAAATCCTAAACATCGAGCCTCAGTTTTTAACTAAATTCTATCGCGATCAAGATTTAGAAAAATTTGAACGCAATCTTATCTCACCTACCAAATTCTGGGATTCACTTCAAAAGAAGATAGAAAACCACACCAAACAAGAGGTTGGTCAAGCACAAATTAAGCAATTCCAAGAAACCCTGATTAACAAATTTGTTCTTCATTCGAAGTTTAAAGCATTTATCCTAGAACTAAAAAAGAACTATAAAATCGCTCTTCTCACGAATAACCTTCCCTCCTGGATGCCAATCTGGGAAAAGAAATTTAAATTAAAGAAAATTTTTTCTGTGATTGTGACATCTTTCAAAGAAGGAATTCGCAAACCTGACCCAGAAATCTACCTTAGAACCTGTAAAAAACTAGGTTTAGGGCCAGAAGAGTGTCTTTTTATTGACGACCAAAAGAAAAATACAGACGGCGCTAAAAAAGCAGGATTAGAAGCAATTCAATTTACTACAGAAAAAGAAACAATCCAAAGAATCAAGACAAAGTTGAAGGAATAAGGCAATGTGTTAGAATAACAATAGAAATACTAAAGGTTCTAAAATGGAAGAAGAAGTTATTTACCTCGAATCCGATGAGGAAATAACAAGTATTGTAGATCGCTTAAAAACTACTCCCGCAGGAGTGGTTACTCTTGTGATTCCCAAGCGAGCAACTATTCTCCAAAGTATTGTCAATTTAAAGCTGCTTAAAAAACAGACTACCCGCTTAAACAAAGAAATTGCAATCGTCACTGGAGACAGGATGGGACGAAATCTCGCTGCTCAAGTAGGACTAACTGTCTATCAGAAAATTGACCAGCGCCGAATCCCCAAAAAGAAAAAACCTCTTCTAAAAAAACATCCCGAAGTTCCTCTAGGCTACAAACGAACCAGTAAAAAACCATTGACCGTCTTTGAAAAAGATAAAAAACGAGTTCCTTTTGTTGATCTTTCCCTGCGCAAACCAAGAATAGAAAGAAAACCTCAAACCACCCCACCTCCAAAAGAAGCGCCCTCTACTTTCACCACCCAAGGAGTAAAAGCCGAACCCAAGCCCCAAGTAGAAGCTAAAGAAACACCCAAAGTTCCAAAGAAACCGAAGAAAGCTGGACCCAGCTTCCTGAAAACCAAGGCCCTGGAGACGAAAGAATTCTTCTCGAAACTTAATCTCAAGATCCTGGGAGGTTTTGTTGCCTTAAGCCTAATTATCCTTGCTTTTGTCGCTTTCTTAATTCTCCCCAGTGCTAATGTCGAAGCCTCTCTAAACACTGAGGAGATTGATTATAAACTAGGAATTACAATTTCCGCTCAAGCTGCAGAAGTTAACTTTGAAAAAAGTATTGTTCCAGGAAAATTATTTGAAAGCACTCAGGAAATCGAAGAAAATTTTGAAGCTAGTGGTAAAAGAGATATCGGCAATAAAGCTACTGGCACGATGACAATCATCAACAATTCCGGTGATGAACAACCCTTACTTGTAAACACTCAGTTTAAAGATAACAAAACCGGGAAAGTCTTCCTTACTAACTCGGGAGTAGTTGTCCCTGGAGCAACTGTTGACAGTAAAGGAAAAAAAGTTGCTGGTCAAACCACTGTCGGGGTAACTGCTAAAGATCCCGGGAAGGATTATAATGTTAAAGAGGGGCAATTTACCATTATCAAACTCTCACCAAGCAACCAAAAATTAGTCTATGGAGTAACCGAAGAAGCAATCAGTGGTGGTTCTACCAACATTGTCTCAGTTGTCTCCGAGGATGACTTAAAAAAGGCAAAATCAGAAACTCTCAAAAAAATTCTCGCGCTTGCAAAAGAAGAGTTTAGTAATCAACTTGAGGAAGGATACGAAATTAATGACGGATTAATTGAGAAACAAACCCTCTCTGCCCGACCAAGCGTTGCCAGGGACCAACAAGCAAGCAAGTTTAGTTATTTCCTTAAAGTTAAATTCATTACGATTGCCTATAAACAAGAACAAGTAAAACAACTTGCAAAAGAGAAAGTGGAAAACCTTACCTCAAAAAATAAAAAAATTCTCGAAGACACTCTTCAGATCACCTATCATAAATCAAAATTAGATACCAAGAAAGAACAAATTAAGAGTACCGCAAAAATCAAAGGAAAAGCGACAGAAAAAATTAACGAAGCAAATCTAAAACTAGAATTAAAAGGACGCAACAAAGAAGAAGCTGAGAGTTACTTAAAGAGCCTGGCAGAAATCAATGATGCCGAGGTATCATTCTGGCCTTTCTGGGTAAAAAGTGTTCCTTCTAATATTGGTAGAATTAAACTAGATTTTTCTTATTAACATGCGCTTATTAGGCATTGATTTTGGTAGCAAATATATTGGCCTTGCTTTAAGCGATCCTTTAAAGTCCTTGGCAAGACCCTTTAAAACTATCCCGAGTAACGATAAGCTCTTAGAAGAAATTAAAAAAATCTGCCAAGAGGAAGAGGTTGAAAAAATTATTCTCGGTTTACCCAAGAGTATGGATGGAAGCTTAGGACCTCAAGGAGAAAAAACTCTTAAGTTTAAAAAGGAGTTAGAAGATTTCCTGGCAATTCCTATCGAACTAGAAGATGAAAGATTGACTAGTAAATTAGCTTCGAATCTATTAAAAGACGAGAAGAAAAAGATCAAAGAATCAA
>SOKK01000044.1 GCA_004374725.1 Patescibacteria group bacterium
GGCGATGTGGGGGTGGTTTTAGCCCCTCTAAAGATTTTGCAATCTCCTTAAAATCCATTCCTAAATAAATTCCCACTGCAATTGCTGCCAATGCTGCATAAGCAAAATGTTCCCCAACCAAATGAGGTAAAGAAATCTTTTCTCTCTTACCCTCATATTCAAAAACGAAAGAGGTGCCGTTAATCCCTGTTTCAACTTCGGAAGCTTTGACTTGAGCTTCTTTACTTAAACCATAATAAATTAGGTTACCTTTCGAGTTTTCCCCCATCTTCTTAACCCGTTTATCATCTGCATTTAAAATTGCTATTCCCTCTCGTCCCAGAGCTTCAACAAGTTTCCCCTTCTCCTGAGCAGTAAATTCTATATCCCCAAAGAATTCTGCATGAACCGGATTAACATTGGTGATAATTGCAACTTGAGGTTTTATAAAATCTGTTAAATACTCAATATCTCCTGGTTTATCCGCCGCCATCTCTAAAACTAGTTTTTCAGGATAATTTTTAACCCGTACCCCAAACGTTAGCCACAAACCCTTAAGCAAATTGAAAAACCAAACAAAAGGAGAGGAGGAAGGTCCAAGACCAAGAACTGTCAAAGGGACACCAATTTCATTATTATAATTCAATTCACTATACCAAGTCCTGCTTGTTCTCTTCACAACCATACAGACCGCTTCCTTGGTAGTAGTTTTACCAACACTTCCCGTAATCGCGATCACCAGAGGATGATAACGTCTCAAAACCCGCTTCGCTAAGAAACGTAAGATTCGCTCTAGAATTTTCTTCGCTAGATTTCGCATCCCTAATTAATCATTAATCATTATACATTATCTTATCCTCCAACGCTGGGTGGCACTCTGTAATAATTCAGAAGATATTTTGCAACTTCTTTATAAACCGGCACTGCTGTTGTTACTCCCCAAACATCTCCTCCGTAAGGGATATCAAACTTCACCAGAATTATGAAGCGTGGGTTATCCACTGGGCCATAGCCAATAAAAGAAGTGATACGTTTATTTGAATCATACCCGTCGCCGTTTTCAGCTGCTACCTGCGCCGTTCCTGTTTTACCTGCTATATAATAGCCGTCTAATTTAGCAGGATTTGCGACTCCATTCTCCACAGCAGAGACAAGCATCGCACTAATTGTTTGAGCAACATCTTTTTCAACTACCTGGCGGACTACTTTCGGTTTTCTTTTTTCTTTAGAACCATCACTATGAATAATTTCTTCGACAATATAAGGTTGAATTAAATTACCTTCATTCGCCAGAGCTGAAAAAGATGTTACCATTTGCAAAGATGTTACACCCAATCCCTGACCGAACCCAGAAGTTGCTAAGTCAATATCCGCCCATTCATCAGAGTTCCTGATGTTGCCCCGGTTTTCAGTGTGCAAACGGATACCAGTGTCATTATTAAATCCAAAACGGTTAAGATAATCATAAGTTAAGCCCTTCCCCATTTTACCAGTCACAAATGCCATTCCGACATTACAAGAATTTTCTAGAATTTGAGTCATTGCCTCTGTACCATGTCCCCTTAAGTCAGAAGTTCTCACAATATTTGCTCCTATCCGAACGTAACCACTACATTTATGGGTAGTTGTCGGGTTAACCTTGTCTTCATTGATTGCTGAAGCCATTATAACTGGTTTAAAGATTGAGCCCGGTTCATAAACATCATTGATCGCGGGGTTATTAAAGACCCAGTAATCTTCCTGTTTCTTTTTATAGTACGTGTTGGGATTAAAATTAGGGTAATTCGCCATAGCGATAATCGCGCCACTCTTGGGGTTCATTACCACAATACTTCCACCTGTTGCACCGAATTTTTGAACTCCTTCTTTTAGTCTTTTCTCTATCTCATACTGAACTGTGCGGTCAATTGTCAAAATTAAGTCATCTCCATTCTTGGGAGGATCAAGATTAAGATTACCGATTGAGATTAACTGTCCTCCCTGATCCTTCTCAGCTTCCAAAAATCCCGGCTTTCCTTTCAAACTCCCATTAAAATACCCTTCCAAACCGTAACGTCCTTTACCATCCCAATCCACATAACCCAAAATATGCGAAGCCAATTTTTTCTCTGGATAGTAGCGCCAACTTTCTGGAGTGACCATTACCCCTTCAATCCCAAGGTTCTGAATTTTCTCTGATTGCTTTTCGGTCAATTTATGTTTTAGAGGAACATAGTATTTACTCTTCTCAAACTCTTTCAAGATATCTTGTTTTTTCATTTTCAAAAGCGGCGCTAGCTTTTCAGCAGCGTAATCAGGATCCTTAATCCGACCAGGCACAGTGTAACAGAGATCCTTTTGAATGTTTGTCGCCAAAGGATAGAGTCCCCCTGTCTCAGGATCTTTCACATAAATCTTTCCCCGCTCTGCCGGGATGTCACGTTTCATCCAGTGCTGGTTTTCTGCAAACGCCAGGTAGTAGCTGTGGCGTAAGACCTGGAGATAGAACAATTTTGCAACTACTAAACCAGCAAGGACTACCAAAAGCAATCCCAAGAAACTCAAGCGTCTTTTTTGGGCACTCCGTTCGCGATAAGATTGTTTCATTTTGTTACTTTACAACACAACTTATTTCCCCCTTATTATACTATAAATAGCTTAAAAACTCTTTAGTATTGACATTAGATATATTATATGCTATATTTTGAAGTTTCAGAAACATTGCAGAGCAGGTTCCTTTCTGAATCTTGTTCAGAGCAAGTCGAAGAAGAACGTCACTTTAAAAACACGAGATGAAGGCGCAAATGCGCCAAGGAAGGAACCGATAATGGCGATTAATTTCCACGTTTCCCGGCGTTGCCCACAT
>SOKK01000095.1 GCA_004374725.1 Patescibacteria group bacterium
AAGTGCTGTCCTCCAAATTGAGCCTTTCCACCAAGTGGCTGCTGGGTAACAAGGGAATATGGTCCAATTTAACGAGCATGCATCTTGTCTTCGACAAGGTGGAGTAGTTTCATCATATAGATGTAACCAACAGTTGTTTTGCTGTCAAAGGGCTCGCCAGTTTGACCATCGTAGAGCTGCACTTTGCCTGTTTTGGGGAAGCCTACTTGTTCTAGAAGATTTTCAACTTGTTCAGCGGATAAACCATTGAATGGAGGACTAGCGATTTTGTAACCGAGTTTGGAGGCCGCCCAGCCAAGGTGCGTCTCTAAGATTTGTCCGATGTTACGGCGGGAAATGACTCCCAGGGGATTTAGAATGATGTCGACGGGGGTGCCGTCGGCCAAGAAGGGCATGTCTTCCTGGGGTAGAATCTTGGAGATAATTCCTTTGTTCCCGTGCCGTCCAGCCATTTTATCTCCTACAGAAATTTTTCTTAATTGGGCAACGTTTACTTGAATCATTTGTTTCACACCTACAGATAGTTCGTCTCCATCTTCACGGTTGAAAATTTTTATTCCTATTACTTTTCCATGTTTACCATGAGGTAGACGTAGGGAAGTATCTTTAACATCTTGGGCCTTCTCACCAAAAATTGCACGGAGTAATCTTTCTTCAGGAGTGAGTTCAGTTTCTCCTTTCGGGGTAATTTTCCCGACTAGGATATCACCAGATTCGACAGAAGCACCAGCGCGGACAACTCCATTGGCGTCCAGGTTTTTTAATCCTTCTTCTCCGACGTTAGGGATATCGCGGGTGACAATCTCTGTCCCCAGTTTAGTGTCTCGCACTTCAATCGAGAATTCTTCTATGTGAGTTGAAGTATAGTAATCTTCTCGCACTAGTTTATCGGAGATAATAGTGGCATCCTCGAAATTTCCGCCTCCCCAGGGCATAAAAGCAACGACAACATTACGTCCTAAAGCTAGTTCGCCGTTGTCTGTTGCTGGTCCGTCAGCAAGGATGTCACTTTTTTTTACTTTCTGACCAACTTTTACAATTGGTCTTTGATTGATACAAGTATCTTGGTTAGAGCGTTTGAATTTTGCAAGTTGATATTTTCGAAGTTTGCCGTCTTTTTCGGAGACACGAATCTCGTCAGCAGCGGAGTAGGTTACAACACCATTATTTTCGGAAATTATAATTTGGCCAGAGTTTTTTGCTGCTTCAAATTCCACCCCTGTTCCAACTAAAGGTGCCTCTGCTTTAACTAGTGCTACAGCCTGACGTTGCATATTGGTGCCCATTAAGGCACGGTCGCCATCGTTGTGTTCTAGGAAGGGGATTAAAGAGGTTGTGATACTAACAATTTGTTGAGGGGAAACATCGATATATTCTACCTCGAAAGAATCTATAACAGTTGGTTCAGAATAACGACGTGCAGAGGTAAGGCGTTTAATAACATTTCTTTTTTTATCACGCTGGAGATGGGCTTGACCAATAATAGTTTTGTCTTCTCTGATTGCATCAAGATACTCAATTTCATCAGAGACGAATGGCTGGACAGGAATAGTTTTGAGATCAAGGTGCGTAAGTTCTTTGGCAATTTTCTGATCAATTTCTTGACCACTTTTTACAATTACAGATCCTCTTTTGCCTTTAATTGTTTTTTGGGCAATCTGACCCTCGGTGTTTGTAGGGTTATTTTTTACTTTCTTAAGAATCTTGCGGTAAGGAGTTTCAATGAAACCAAATTTATTTAATCGTGCGTGACTGGCAAGATGCCCGACCAATCCAATGTTGGGACCTTCTGGTGTAGCAATTGGGCAGATCTTGCCGTAGTGAGAAGAGTGAACGTCACGGACATCAAAACCGGCGCGCTCGCGGGAGAGACCCCCGGGGCCCATTGCAGACAGACGACGTTTGTGAGCAAGTTCAGAGAGGGGGTTGGTTTGGTCCATGAACTGGGAAAGCTGAGAGTTAGCAAAGAATTCCTGAAGGACTGCGGAGATTGGACGTGAGTTGATTAATTGAGAAGGAGTAATTACTTCGGGGTCATAGACACTCATGCGATCTTTGACAATTCGTTCCACTCGAGCTAAACCAACACGGAATTTATTTTGAATTAATTCTCCGACTGCTTTAATACGACGGTTACTTAAGTGATCGATATCGTCAGCTTTGCCGACTCCGTTGTGGAGCTGGATGATTTTTTTGATGATTCCGGCCAAGTCACTTTTCTTGAGAACTCGATTCTTTTGATTTAAAGAATGATTTTCGTCTAAGTGTTTATTTAATTTGTAGCGTCCAACTTGGCCTAGGTCATAACGCTTGAAATCAAAGAACATAGAGTGGATCAAGGTGCGCGCGTTTTCAGCAGTCGCTAAATCGCCTGGTCGAATACGCTTATAAATTTCTTTTAGCCCCTCTTCTTCTGATTTTGAAATATCTTTTTCTAAAGTTGTTTTAATGAAGTCTTGCTTGGAATGAGTACTGATGTCTTTGAAAAGTTTGAGAATTTCTTCATCAGTACCATAGCCAAAAGCACGCAAAAGGGCAGTAATTGGGACTTTGCGGCGACGGTCAATTTTGACGCTGATGATGCCTTTGTGGTCAGTTTCAATTTCTAACCAGGCGCCACGGTTGGGAATAATTTTTGCACCAAAAATATCTTTGCCGTTTACAAAATCCGAAGTGAAAAATACTCCGGCTGATCGAATAATCTGGCTAACGACAACTCGCTCAATCCCATTGATAATAAAAGTCCCTCTCTCGGTCATAACTGGAAAATCTCCTAAGAAGATTTCCTGTTCTTTGATTTCGCCAGTTTCTTTATTAACTAGCTCGACCTTGCATTTGAGAGGGGCCTCATAGGTAACATTCTTTTCTTTGGATGTGAATTCGTCGTATTTGGGTTCTTCGAGGTGGTATTCCCGGAAGAAGAGATCAAAAGTTTTTCCCAGGGAATCCTGAGCGGGGGAAATTTCATCCAGTAATTCTTTAAGCCCTTCTTTGAGAAACCATTGGTAGGAGTTAAGCTGCATTTCGATCAGGTTGGGAAGAGGGATGGTGTCGAGGGGAGAATTGAAGTATTTACGACCCTTGATTTCGGTAATAGGAGTGGCGTGGGCTTTTGACTTCATAAAAAATTTAAAATAAAAAAATTACACAAACCCTAGGATGCAACCAAACATCCCTCAGGAAAGAGGGGTTTAAATCTATGATTTTTAGCAGTTTTAGTATATATGATAGAGGGAGGATGTCAAGAAGGAATAGGTTATAGGTGACAGGTGTCAGATGGGGCTTTTTACATATTTGAAAACACCTTTAGATTAGGTGTTTTGATTTAGATGATGATTGTTACGGTTTCTCTTCTGCAAGTTCCTGGTAATGTTTCATCCGCTTAAACCCAAACGCAATTAACAAAATCCCCATGCAAACCAAAACCGTCGTCACTGAAAAGAGATCAGCAATAAAACCAGCCAAAATCATTGGAAAGAGAGCAATGAGGTTGTTGAGAGTGTTTAAGGAGCCAAAGGCGCGACCACGGACTCTGGCAGGGGCGTTTTCCTGAATCATTGTTTGAGCAGGGGTGACTACTAAAGAATTCATAAATCCTAAAGTTGCTGCCAGAATGGTAGTTGTTAGAAAAACATTGATTACCGCAATTAAGGGAATTTCATTAACACCCGAAAGAAGTGTGTATTTTATAAAGCGCCCCAGGTAGGGAAAGATTGAAAGCAGGATTAAAATTATTCCTCCTCCCAGCATTCCTCCAGTAATCAAGGAGTTCTTGGAAATCTTTTTTGCAAGGGGAGTAATAATTAAAGCGCCGATCAACATTCCAATTGTAGCAGGACCAATAATGGCATAGCTCGAGGCCTTAACATCGATATGGAGCACTTTTGTTGTAAAAGCCGGGATCACTACAATTAAAACTGCAATCGCGGTGTAAGAAACACTGATGCTCAGAATTGGATAGAGCACCTCTTTCTTCTGACGAATAAAATCAATTCCTTCCTTAATACTTTTCTTCGCCTGGCCGACAATTTTAGAGTAGTTGATTTTTATTTGTTTTCTCTTATCAGAGGGGAGAAGGAAAACTGAGAAAGCAGCAAGTAAGAGAAGAATAAAGGCGAGAAAGAAAGGGAAGCGTGAGCCAAAGATTTGCATTAGGGGGCCTGCGAGGGTGAATCCTCCAGCATAAGCGCCGTAAATTGTGAACATAAAAAAAGAATTGGCTGTAAGCAAGTTCTTTTTTTTCACTAGAGAGGGAATCATTGATCCCTCGGCAGGAATGTAAAGTTGATTGATTGCATTATAGGTGAAGGCAATGAGGCAGAGAACACCGGCGTAGTTGAAAGCGAAAAAGTAGAGAATAATTGTACCCGCCTGAGCAATAATAGAAAAGAGTAAGAGTTTGCGACGGTAAATACGGTCCACGATTGAACCCCCCATTATTCCAAAGAGAACATATGGAGCACCGATACAGAACAGAAGAAAACTTACAAAAATAGTAGTTTGAGTTAATTCAAAAACCCGCATGATTAACACAAAGTTAAGCATGTGGATTGAGACTTGGGAAAAGATCTGTGAACCCCACAACTTTAAGAAGTTAGTGTTGCGGAGCACTACAAGGTAAGAAACCTTGGGCATAGATTTAGTTTTGAGAAGATTCTTACTTCATTACCTTGTCAACAATCCCGTACTTCCTTGCTTCTTCGGGAGTCATAAACTTATCGCGCTCAACGTCTTTTTGAATTTGGCTTAAGGACTTTTTGGTATGTCTAGCGAGGATTTTATTAAGGCGCTCTTTGGTTCGCAGGATTTCATCAGCATGGATTTTAATGTCAGTTGCTTGCCCTGTGATTTCTCCAATTACCTGATGGATAAGGATGCGGGAGTTGGGGAGAGTGAAACGCTTGTTTTTAGCACCAGCGCTTAAGAGTATTGCTGCCATACTTGCAGCTTGGCCGACGCAAATTGTTTCAACTGGCGCTTTGATATGGTTCATTGTGTCGTAAATTGCAAGGCCATCTGTGACACTTCCGCCAGGGCTATTAATGTAGAATTTAATTTCTTTATTCTTATCCTTGCTTTCTAAAAAGAGCATCTGAGCAATGACCGTATTAGCAACAGCGGTATTAATTGGTTCACTTAAAAAGATAATCCGTTCTTTTAAAAGACGAGAGTAAATATCATATGCGCGCTCGCCTCGGTGAGTTTTTTCAATGACAGTTGGAATCAATGTCATATTTGTAGGTTAAAGGTAATAGGTCAAAAGTAAGAGGTAAAAGGTTGTGATTACTACTACCCCTTACCTTTAACCTTTACCCTTTGACCTCTAACCTAATTTACTGGCGTATTCAACCAGTTTGTCTATTGCTTTACGATTTCTTAGGGTAAGCTCAATTTGTTTTTTCTGACGATCAGAGTTGAATTGTTCTTTGAGTTTTTTAATCTCCTTTGGCTGAAACTGGGCAAATTGAAGAAGTTGTTTTTGAATCTCAGTATTGATTTCCTTTTCAGGTACAGTGATCTTTTCTTCTTTGGTAATTTGGGCAATCACAAGACCAGTTTTAATTCGTTTCTCTGCTTCTTTGTGCCACTCTTTCTTGAGCTCATCTTTGGTTTTATTGATCCGTTTGAGGTACTGATCAAAGTTTGACCCTTGCTGGATAAGTTTCGAGCTTACCTCCTTAATCATATTTTGTAGCTCTTCCTCAATTAGACCTGGAGCGATTTCAACTTTTGCTTGACTAACCACTGCATCAATTACTTTACTCTTGAAAGCAATTTCTTGTTCATCTCTTTTTTGTTTAGTAATGCTTTTTTGGATATCCTCTTTGAGCTTTTTTAGGTCGAATTGGGGGTTAACTTTTTTAGCGAGTTCATCATCTAGTTCGGGAAGTTTTACTGCAAAGACTTTGTTTAGTTTTACTTTGAATTTAACTTTTTGCCCCCTAAGGTGTTTAGCAGGATGATCTTTTGGGAAAGTTACTTCGAACTCTTTTTCTTCTTTAGGTTTCATTTTAATTAAATTGTCTTCAAAACCTTTCACAAGCATATTCTCTCCGATAACCAGGGGATGATTTTTGCTGGCTGCGTCTTCAAGGGGAACATTTTTGAGAAAGCCTTGGAAATCAATTTCAACTCGATCACCTTTTTTAACCGCTGTTTTTTTCTCGGTGTAAGTTGCGAGTTGCTTCTGAATTCTTTGCAAAACATTCTCGATTTCTTCTTTGCTTACTTCTATATTAGATTTTTCTGGCTTCTTAATTTTGATTGCTTTGTAGTTACCCAAGGAAACTTCAGGGAAGGTATTAACTTCAATTGTGTAACTAAAAGGATTTTTAGGAGCAAACTTAATAACCTGGATTTTGGGGCGGTCAATCGGAGTAATTTTTGCTTGTTCTAGGGCTTTGGGATAGGTGTTATCAAGGGTGACCTTAATAACTTCGGCATGGATTTTGTCAGTGCCGATTTTTGATTCGATTACTTTACGGGGAGCGTGCCCTGGCCTAAATCCCTCAAACTTTTCTCTTGAGTTGATTTGTTTAATTGCTTGGTCAAAGTATTTCTCAACTTCTGTGGCTGGAACTGTGACAGCGATTTTGGCTTTGTTGTTTTTCTGTTCGGTAATTTCAACTTGCATTATGGGGTTTAGGAAATAGGATAGTTGCTAAAACGCACAGCTTTCGTCTCTCTATTAATGGTTTTGTTCTGCAATCAGGGCAACAAGGTCAGAACGGCTTACAATTCCCACCGTTTTCTCGTTGTCCATCACGGGGATTGGATTAACATGTTTTTCATGCATAATATTGGCGAGTTCCTCAACGGTAGAATCTAATTTAACCGTTGTAAAATCTTTAGTCATGATATCTTTTGCTTTGACAGCAAGGATTTTTTTGAGATCTTTTTCTACTTCCTTGGTGCTTTCAAGATAAAGGAAGCTATCTAGCAATTGGATGTAGGTTGGAAGGTGAAGATGCGCTTTTTTCATGATTAAGTCACCTTCGGTTACAATACCAACGATTTTTCCGTTTTCAACTACTGGGATCCCTGTTAAGTCATGTTTAATCATCAGCTTTGCAATTTCTTTAACCGTTGTTTCGGAAGTTACGGTGATTACGTCTTTAGTTAAGATTTTAGAGATTTTCATGAGTGATGTTAAATGTTAAATGTCAAAAGTCAAAAGTGGTAGTTCGTGCTACATTTAACATTTGACATTTAACATTTAACATTAATTCCTGCACCCTGCATTTTAGCATATCAGCTGGACTTTCTAAAGGGTGCCCTGTGCTATAATAAAATTGCAATGGCTAGACAAAACCGAGCAAAAATTACAAAGTTGGCGAAACAGACAGAAGGATTGCCGAATAAACCAGGAGTCTACCTTTTTAAAGACCAAAAAGATAAACCTATTTATGTTGGCAAGGCCAAAAATCTTAAAAAAAGAGTAAATTCTTATTTTAAAGCAGATCGGAACAGCAAAGCAAGAAGAATTCTAGCTAAGACTTCTAGTTTAGAATCTATTGTGGTCAGTTCTGAAGTTGAAGCATTGATTTTGGAATCAAATTTAGTTAAAAGATACCAGCCGAAGTACAATGTTGATCTTAAGGATGATAAAAATTTTCTTTATCTTCGGATCTCAGTTCAGGAAGATTTTCCAAGGGTGAATTTTGTAAGAAGGGTTGAGAAAGATAAAGCAAAATATTTTGGACCGTTTACAAATGCTAAAGAGATCAGGTCAACTCTAAAATTTGTTCGCAGAATATTTCCGTTTCGTACTTGCAGTTTGAAAATTAAAGAGGGGAAAAAACAAAAACCTTGTTTAGATTTACATCTTGGGAAATGTATTGGACCTTGCTTGGATAATGTTGAAAAGAATGACTATCGTAAAATTATTAATGATTTAATTTTGTTTTTAGAAGGGAAACAGAATGGGATTATTGATAGATTGAAAGATCAGATGGAGAAAGCGGTGAAATCAAAAGACTTTGAAAAGGCAGCTAAATTACGTGATCAATTAAGGGGATTCAAGCAATTGACGATAAGACAAAAAGTTATTTCAACAAATTTCGTTGATCAGGATTTGATTGGTCTGAGAATTGGCAATAAAGTTGCAGTGGTTAATCTTTTTATGATCCGTTCCGGCAAATTGACTGGTTGTGAATATTTTACTTTAAAGAACGTTAATAGGTCTTCAAGAGGTGAAGTTTTAAGTTCTTTTATTCAAAATTATTATCAAAAAGTAGCGGATTTCCCCAAGGAAGTTATTTTAGATTTAGCACCAGATCAATTAGAAATTTTATCAGCTTGGTTAAATAAAATTTCTGATCATAGAATAAAAATCATTATTTCTAAAAAGGGTAATAAGAAGAAATTATTAAAGTTAGCGAATGAGAATGCGGAATTATATTTAAATCAAATTGTTCGGCTCGGGGATTCACGCCTTGTTATAGAAAAGGCTTTGAAAGAATTATTGAAAGTCATTCAGCATCCGAAACTTCTAGCGCCTAAAAAATTTGATCTTAATAAAGCCAAGCGCTTTCGGATTGAGGGTTATGATATTTCCAATCTTCAAGGAAAAGATGCTTATGGTTCAATGGTGGTCTTGGAATTTTTTAAGAAAGAAGTAGAGAACAAAGATAAAGGAACGCGAGAAAAAAAGTGGCTTCTTAGATTGGCGAAAGATCAGTACCGCATTTTTCGCGTTAGAACAGTTACTAAACCGAATGATTACCGAATGTTTGGAGAGGTTCTTTCACGTCGTCTTGGCAATCGTAAAAAACATTCTGATGATGAGTCTTTTAGAACCTTGCCTGATTTAATTTTAATTGATGGAGGAAAAGGACAATTAAATGCTGCTTTGAAAGTATTAAAAAGTCTAGACCTTACGATCCCTGCGATTAGCTTAGCTAAAAAAGATGAGGTTATTTTCACCCCGCTTAATAAAGATGGAATCAAATTAGAAGAACGTAGTCAGGTTTTAAAAATTATTCAAAAGATTCGGGATGAGTCTCATCGTTTCAGTTTAAAATTTCATCGTAATTTGCGAAGCAAAAGTATTAGAAGAGGAGCAAGATGAAACCCAAGCTACTTCTACATGTCTGTTGTGCACCTTGTGCCGGCCACCTATTAAAAGAGCTCCAAAAAGAATTTGATCTCACAGCCTACTTTTATAATCCCAACCTGGATAGCAAAGAGGAACATCAGAAAAGATTAGTTGAAGCAGAGAAATATTGTAAAAAACTAGGAATTGATTTAGTTAAGGGTGACTATAATCATAAAGAGTGGCTTGAAATGGTAAAAGGTTTTGAGAACGAGCCAGAGGGCGGGAAAAGATGTCTGAAATGTTTTGAAATGCGGCTTGGGGAAATAGCAAAATTTGGAAAAGAAAATAACTTCGATTGTTTTTCTACTACTCTAACAATCAGTCCTTATAAGAGTACAAAAGTAATCGGTCCGATTGGTAGAGAAGTGGCTAGAAAGTTTGAAGTGAAGTTTTTAGACAAGGATTTCGGGAAGAGAGATAGATTTAAGAAAAGTCTAGAGATATGTAAAGAAGAAGGGTTTTACCGTCAGGATTATTGCGGGTGTGAGTTTAG
Organism: Patescibacteria group bacterium; assembly: GCA_004374725.1. Classification (GTDB taxonomy): domain Bacteria; phylum Patescibacteriota; class SOKK01; order SOKK01; family SOKK01; genus SOKK01. Next base: position 9,591 of record SOKK01000095.1, read on the forward strand.
TAGGGCAGGTAATAGGTGATGGGTGGTAGGGAATAGGTAAAATTGGTATAGCTATTTTGTAGTTTTTGTTTTACAATAAAGTTGCTTAATAGTTTTTAGTTCAAAAGGAGTATCAAAAATGTTTTTTGCGCTTGTCTTAATTGCTCTTGGAGTGATTTTTCTGTTGAAGAATTTGGGGTATATCAGTACAGATACCTGGGATGTGCTCTGGCCAATTTTGATTATTGCGGCGGGGCTCTCGTTCCTTGTTGGAAAGTTTAGAGTAAAAAGAAAGTTCTATCGTTTCTGTGACCGGGTTGAAGATTATGATTGGGATGAATTTGGTGAGAAAATGAAACGGAAATTCGCGAAGTTTGAGGAGGAAATCCCTGATGAAATCAAGGTAGAAATGAAAAAGTCTAAAAAGAAAAAGAAAAAATAGAGATGTGGAAAGTTGTTGTTGATACTAATTTGTTTATTGCGGCGTACTTTAACCGCCAGAGTGCTTCAGC
>SOKK01000007.1 GCA_004374725.1 Patescibacteria group bacterium
AGGGACCTTGATCAAAGTCGTGGGAATCTACCGTCATGACACCAGGATTGAGAAGGACCATTCTCAATTGCGCAAATTCTCTCCTGAAATCGGATTCTATTTTGAGGAATCCGAGGAAGATTCAAACTAAAACCGAGGGCTTTTTACAAGCCCCCGGTTTTTTATTTCTCTTATGAAATTATTATTCGAATTTTTCTTCTATTTTTGTTTCTAAGTTAGTCTTAGTTCAAAATTCTCTTTTTACTAATGGTTGCTTTATAAGATGTGGGGGCGTGTATGTTTTGTCTTTAGCAGTGCCGGCGGGAATTAACTTCCCGATCACGATGTTTTCTTTTAATCCCTCGAGGTTATCAATCTTGCCTTTTACAGCAGCATCAATAAGGACTCTTGTGGTTTCTTGGAAAGATGCAGCAGCAAGCCAGCTATGGGTGTTTAGGGAGGCTTTGGTAATGCCTAGGATCAGCTGTTGAGCAGTAGCAGGTGCTTTACCTTGCTTTGTTGCTTCTTCGTTTGCGGTTTTAAATAAACTACGTTTAACAATATCACCAGAGAGCAAATTAGTTCCTCCGGGGTCTTTGACTCTGACACGCGAAAGCATTTGGCGGGTAATTATTTCAATATGTTTATCATTAATCATCTGCCCTTGAGAAGCGTAGATCTTTTGAACTTCTCGAATAATATACTTCTGGGTAACTCGCGGTCCTGAAATCTTAAAGATTTCTTTGGGATCTAGGTGTCCTTCAGTTAAAGTAGTTCCAGCTTTAACACGCTCGCCGTTTTTAACAAAAATTTTAGTGTTCAAGGGAATGCTATAGATGTGTTCACGACCGCGGTCGCGGGTAATAATTACCTTGTTGTTATTGATTTGAACATTTCCTCCTGCTCGTATTCGAATTGGTTTGATGCCTTCTTTTTCGGCAATGATCCCGTGTTTTTCGATGTGACTTTTATCTTTAACCTTAGTTTTGTATCCCTTTTTGATTCTATAGTGGTCTTTAATTATGTCTTCAGAAATCAAGGTAAGTTTGTACTGATTTTCTTCTTTCTTGATTTCAACTGAGCCGTCAACTTCAGCGATTGGGGCTTTATTCTTGGGAGTGCGGGATTCGAAAAGCTCTTCGACGCGAGGAAGACCTTGGGTGATATCTTTGCTTTTACCAGCGACACCTCCAGTGTGAAATGTTCGAAGGGTCAACTGGGTACCTGGCTCACCAATCGCTTGAGCAGCGACTATTCCTACTACTTCATCAAGTTCCACAAGTTTGCGGGTAGAAAGATCGTAGCCGTAACATTTTTGACAAATTCCTCGGATGGAATGGCAGGTAATCGGGGAACGTACAGAGATACTTTCGATGCCAAGTTTTTCAACTGGAGCCGCTTTTTCTTTATCAATGATCTCGCCTTTTTTGACAAGAATTTTGCTGGTTTTAGGATTTTTAATTGTAGTGGTTGTAATTCGTCCTAAGATTCTTTCTGATAGGGGCTCACCAATAATTTCACTTTCTTCTTGTGTAATTTTAATTCCTTCCTTGGTTCCACAATCCTTTTCGGTAATACTGATGTCTTGAGCAACGTCAACAAGACGGCGGGTTAAGTAACCAGCATCTGCAGTTCTTAAGGCGGTATCAGTTTTACCCTTGCGAGCACCGTGAGTAGAAATGAAGTATTCTAGAACTTTAAGTCCTTCTTTAAGATTGGAACGAATTGGGAGTTCAATAATCTTACCTGCTGGGTTTGTCACAAGTCCTTTCATGCCGCTTAGCTGGGTAATTTGCTCGACGTTTCCGCGAGCGCCGGATTCAGACATTGAGTAAATCGGTCCAAACTTATCTAGTTCTGCCATCATCTTGTCAGTGATTTTATTTTTAGCCTGGGTCCAGATTGAAATTGTAGTAGCGTAACGTTCTTCATCGGTGATTAGGCCTTCTTTATATTGTTCTTCAATAGTGTGAACTTTTTTCTTTGTTTCATTGATAACTCTTTCTTTGATTTCAGGAACTTGAATATCGCCAATTCCCAAGCTCATTCCGGATTTGGTTGCGAATTTGAAACCAATTCGCTTGAGTTGATCAAGGAGCTTGGAGATTGTCTCAGTATTGTATTTGTCGAAACATTCCCTGACAAGTTTTTTCAAAGCCTTCTGGTCCATGGTCTTATTCTGAAAGCGCATCCCAAAGGGCAAGAAACTATTGAAAATCATTCTTCCGATAGAAGTTTCTAAAACCTTATTATTATCTTCGCCATATTTTTTATTGCGGATTTTAACTTTAATTTTAGTTTGGAGAGTAATAATCTTTGAGCGGTAAGCAAGAATTGCTTCGTTCATATCACTGAAGTATTTTCCTTCTCCCTTTGCACCTTCACGAATCCTTGTGATGTGATAACAACCGAGGATAATTTCAAGACTGGGGACAACAATTGCTTCTCCTGCTGAAGGTTTTAGAATGTTGTTAACGGCTTGCATAATTTCCTTGGCCTCTCTTTGAGAGTTCTTAGAAAGAGGAAGATGGACAGCCATTTGGTCGCCGTCAAAGTCTGCATTGTAAGCAGCACAAACAAGAGGGTGAATTTGAATTGCTTTGCCTTCAATTAGAATTGGTTTAAAAGCTTGAATTCCTAAGCGGTGCAAGGTAGGCGCGCGGTTTAAGAGTACGTAACGGTCCTCAATTGCTTTTTCTAACATGTCCCAAGCTTCTGGTTGGCGTTGCTCGATGATTTTCCCCGCTCCTTTGATGTTA
>SOKK01000009.1 GCA_004374725.1 Patescibacteria group bacterium
GCTCGTCGTGTTCGACGACGATCACAGTATTCCCTAGATCCCGCAGGCCTTTTAAGGTCTCTATCAGACGTTTGTTATCGCGTTGATGAAGGCCGATTGAAGGCTCGTCTAGAATATAAAGGATCCCTGTTAGTCCGGAGCCAATTTGAGTTGCCAAGCGAATACGCTGCGCTTCTCCCCCGGCCAGAGTAGCAGCGGGACGATCCAGAGTGAGATATTCTAGTCCAACTTTCATTAAGAAATCTAAACGTTTGCGAATTTCCTTTAGGATTTGCTCGGCAATTTTTAATTGCTTTTCATTAAGTTCGAGGTATTTATTTTTACCATCCTTGAGAGCGAAGAACTTTTTCAATTTCTCAATTGTAAATTCGGTAACATCAATAATTGATTTGTCGCCAAGGGTAACTCCTAAAATTTCTGGTTTTAAGCGTTTCCCCTTACAAGTGGGACAGATCTTTGTTGTCATATACTTTTCAATTTCCTTACGCATAAAGTCAGAACTGGTTTCGTGGTAGCGTCGCTCTAAGTTTGGGATCACGCCTTCAAAAGTAGTTTCAAATTGGTGTTTGTGCCCCATCCGGTTGATTCCCTCAACAGTGACCGTTTCGCTCCCGCTGCCATAGAAGATGATTTCTTTGGCTTCTTTAGAGAGCTTTAGGAAAGGTTCATGAAGGGAAAATCCGTGTTTCTTCCCAAGCTGCTCGATGATTCGCATGTACCAGCTTTGGCCGTTATGCGAACGGCTCCAGGGACGAACTGCTCCTTCGGCGAGAGTCAACCGGGGGTTAGGGACTACTGACTCAGGATCGATCTCTAGCTTCACTCCTAGTCCGGTGCATTTTAGACAAGCACCGTGAGGGCTATTGAAAGAAAAGTTACGGGGGTTAATTTCGGGAAGGTCAACATCGCAATACTTACAAGAGAAGTGTTCGGAAAAAAGTATTTCTTTTTTGCGATCAAGGTCACGAATGGTTACAACTCCATTACCAAGCTCAAGAGCAGTTTCTAAAGAGTTTGCAAGACGAGACTTTTTCTTCTTGGCAGTGTCGGAGTCAATTCTTAAACGGTCGACAATTACCTCAATTGTATGTTTCTTGTTTTTGTCAAGATTAATCTCATCAGTAATCTCATAAAATTTACCGTCAATTCTTAAACGAACGTAGCCAGCTTTTTTAATCTCGGTAAGCACATGAGAATGCTCTCCCTTGCGGTCTCTGATCACTGGCGTAATAATCATAATCTTAGCGTTTCTTGGCATCTCCGCAACTCTTTTAATGATCTGCCCAATGGTTTGTCTAGAAATTGCGCGGCCACATTTTGGACAATGCGGTTGACCAACTCGAGCAAAGAGCAATCTTAGGTAATCATAGATTTCAGTGATGGTTCCGACGGTGGAGCGCGGATTTTTGCTGGCGCTTTTTTGATCAATTGAGATTGCAGGACTTAAGCCATCGATTTGATCAAGATCGGGCTTTTCCATCATTCCCAAAAACTGCCGGGCGTAAGCAGAGAGTGATTCGACGTAGCGTCTTTGCCCCTCGGCGTAGATTGTGTCAAAAGCGAGACTTGATTTCCCGGATCCGGAGAGTCCTGTAATTACGGTAAACTTGTTGCGGGGGATTTTGACATTAATGTCTTTGAGATTGTGCTCGCGGGCACCTTTGATTGAGAGATATTCCATAGGTTGATTTTCAATTACTAATTGCCAATTATCAATTTAGCCATACTCCAAAGTGAGGGTAATTGATAATTAATTTCTGTTAATTGATTTTACCTTAATTTGGGAGCTTTTGCAATACTTTTATTATTAACTTGGTTTTGCTATGATTAAGGCGTAATTAAAGGTATTTTATGAAGATTTTTGTTACAATTCCTGCGTATAACGAGGAACAGAAAATTGGAAGTGTTGTTAGGAGCATTCGGAAACTGGAATACCAGAATGTTTTGGTAGTTGATGATGGAAGCAATGATCACACTCTCAGAGAGGCGGAAGAGGCTGGTGCAGTTACAATTTCTCATCTTATTAACCGTGGTAAGGGCGCAGCGACAAGAACTGCTCTGGAAGCGGCATTGATTTTGGGGGCGGAGGTTGTTGTAACAATTGATGGTGATGGTCAGCATGATCCTTCTGATATCAAAAGAGTGATCCAGCCTCTTTTGGATGGAAAAGTTGATGTTGTTTTAGGAACCAGGTTCAAAGGAAAAAATAAAGTGCCTTTTTTGAGAAGAGTTTACAATTTAGTTGGTAATTTATTTACTTTTGTTCTTGGAGGAGTGTTTGTCTCTGACAGTCAGTCGGGATTTCGCGCCTATTCCAAAAAAGCACTAGAATTGATTGACACCAAGACTGACCGTTACGAATTTGAATCGGAGGTTATTCATGAGATTGCCGGAAACAAACTTTCTTTTTTGGAAGTGCCGATTGGAGTGAAATATACTAAATATTCAATGTCTAAAGGGCAAGGTTTCAAGAATGGAATCAAGACCGCTTGGAAATTATTGATTAAAAGTATTGTTTAGCAATGGAAATCAATCTCTACCAAATTGTTGGCGTTGTGATTTCTGCCCCCTTACTTCTCAGGGGAATTTATAAGTTTGTAGGAAGAGAAAAAGGGCAGACGCTGTTTAAGCTACTCGCTAAT
>SOKK01000081.1 GCA_004374725.1 Patescibacteria group bacterium
TGAATAAAAACCTGTATTAATCAAGGGTCCTTTCTTGACCATTCCAGGAGTAACCATCAGCTCAAAACCCTCTTTGGTAAAGAAGTCTATTGTGTAGTTAATCAGAGCAAATTGTAATTTAGCAATTTTGTCTTTGAGATACCAAAAACGGGCACCCGAAATTTGGGAGCCCTTTTTAATATCAAACATCTTTTTTACTGCTTCCACTTCATAGTGCGGCTTGGGGTCAAAGTCAAATTTCGGCTTACTCCCCCACTCGTGATCCAAGACATTGTCATTTTCATCTTTGCCTATCGGAGTATCAACGCTGATGTTTGGTAATTGTCGCCAAAGTTCTAAAAACTTTTTCTCAAAATCAGGAGCTGGCTTTAGCTTCTTAATCTGACCAGCAACCTTCTTCATTTCCGAAATCAAAGCCTGCTTTTTTTTAGAATCTTTTTCAGAAGCAATTTTTTGATTGGCTTGGTTTTGTTCTGCTTTCAGTTTTTCAACTTTTGCTATCACTCCCCTACGCTCTTTGTCCATTTCTAAAAACTTCTCAAGATCAAATTTGATGTTTCTATTCTTAAGTTCTTTTTCAACTGTTTCTTTATTTTCTCTGACAAATTTTAAGTCTAACATCTACCTCTTTTTAGAATTTTTTGGTTTTAAAACGGGAAACAAAATCACATCCCGGATTGTGTCAGTACCACTTAAAATCATCGTCAGACGGTCAACGCCCAAACCAAAACCAGCCGTAGGCGGCATTCCATATTCCATTGCCTCCAAATAATCTTCATCCAAGGGGTGGGCCTCCTGATCACCCTTTTGACGCATTTTCAGCTGCTCCTCAAAACGCTCTCTCTGATCAAGAGGATCATTAAGCTCCGAATAGGCATTAACAATCTCAAATCCTCCCAGAATCAACTGGTAGCGTTCCACTTCCTTGCTATCTTCAGCTCGCTTCTTTGCAAGCGGTGAGAGAAAAAGTGGATAATTTGTTATAAACAACGGCCCAGCAATTTTGGCACGAACTTTCTTCTTAAAGATCTCATCAACGATTTTATCCAAGCCCATCTCGGGATCAATTTTGACTCCTAGATCCTTGGCAAACCCAGCTAATTCGTCGCGCTTTTTTACTTTTGTAATATCAAGGCCAACTTTATCTTGCAAAAGTTCCTTAAAAGTAACCTTCTGCCAAGGAGCTTTAAAGTTAATTTTGTGTCCCTGATATTCAATTTTTCCTGGAATCTTCAACCGTTTCAAGAGATGCTTGAACATCTTTTCGGTCAACTCCATCAACTTCTCGTAGTCCGCATAAGCCCAGTAGAACTCCAGCATTGTGAAGTCAGGGTTGTGAATAGTACTAATTCCTTCATTACGAAAGATGCGGCCGATCTCAAAAACCTTCTCAAAACCACCAACAATCAAGCGTTTGAGATAAAGCTCCGGCGCAATTCTTAAATAAAAATCTGTATCCAGGGCATTGTGATGCGTTGTAAATGGTTTTGCTACAGCACCGCCAAAAGTTTGCTGGAGAATTGGTGTTTCAACCTCAAGGAAGTTTTTATCGGTCAAAAAGTCCCGTAAACTATCAATTAACACTGAACGCAAGTGGAAAACCTGCTTTGCTTTCTCGTTCATAATCAAATCCAGGTAGCGCTTGCGGTAGCGCAATTCTTGATCTTTTAAACCATGCCACTTCTCAGGAAGCGGGCGAAGGGATTTAGAAATCAGTGCGAACTTAGAAACGTTTAAGGTTTTTTGCCCCAGTTTTGTTTTAAAACACTTTCCACTTGCTTCCACAAAATCACCAATGTCAAGTTTCTTGAGAAGTTTGTAATTCTCACCTAAAGTATTTTTCTTAAATGCCAATTGAAACTTTCCCGATTCATCCCGAAGATTTGCAAAAGTAAGCCCACCATGCTCTCGCAAGCTCATTAATCTCCCTGCTAAAGTAATCACCTTTTTCTTTTTAACTAGTTCATCAAAAAACTCCTCTGCTTGTTTAGAGGTATAAGTGCGTTTAACTTTAGAGGGATAAGGATTAACCCCCGCTTTTTTAAGCTCAGAGAGCTTCTCCAAGCGGACTTTTCTAAGTTCTCCTAGTTTAGCCATTTTAAAACATCAATTAGATCTGCCTTCCATAGCTTTAGCGCAGGAAGGTTATTGTCTAGAGTTATTTTAGCATAAATTTAGGTAAAATAAAAAAGCAGGCCCTTTTTCATTTAGGCCCGCTTGGAAGAACACGATAGGGATACAGCACCATGTATTCTTGAGGCGTCTTTAGGCCCGCTTGCTCAAGCCGGGTGACAAAACGCTTGAGGTTTCCCCTGGGGCATCTCCACAAGACCTCTCCTGTATCATTCTTAACTCTTATAATTGCAAGTTCATCCCTTTTACAATGATCCTCGAGGTCTTCCGTGACAACATTGTTCTTACTCACTACTCTGGTCGCGCCCAAAACAAGACCAAGGTATTCTAGAAAACCCCAATCCTCGGGTCTCTTAAACCTCTTGATCCCAACCATGATTACCTCGCTTTCTGGTTTTTAAACTGCGTTAATGGTGATGGTGATAGTAAATTTTAGCATAACTGAGTTACATTGTCAACGGGAAAATAAAAA
>SOKK01000031.1 GCA_004374725.1 Patescibacteria group bacterium
TTGTGGATTTTCAAGATTGCGTAGCTTCCAATAAATCCTCCTGTTGCTCGCATTTCAGCGTTGTTTTGGAAAAGAATTAAATAATGTCGAGTTCCGTTATGACCAAGAGCATCTAATAGTAGAGAAAAATTATCATCTATGCTTTCAAAACTTTCTTCGATTTGAGGGAGTTTATCTCGAATTGCAAAGATTGATCCCTGGAAATTATCGGGAATTCCTGCTTCCGTAATTCCCTGGAAATTTTTATTTGCTTTTTTAATTTCTTTTAGTCCGTCTTCAAGGTATTTCTGATTATTGTCTAGCTTTTGAGTGAGAGAGTTATTGAAGTCAAGCTCGGTTTTGTAATTATCAGGAATAAAGTTTTGGGGTCCTTCAGAGAAGAATGGTTCAGAGAACTTAAGTAAGTTTTGAGCAGCTCGACATAAATGATATCCTCCCTCAACTGTGTTTTCTCCGTTCCGGATTAGTTCTCCGTAGTGAGGAGTAAGTTTAACTGCTTGCTTAGGAATTACTCCGATTTGATTAATCTCTTTTTTTGCTTCTACAAAGGAGAATTCGGCTTTCTGAAAGTTTTCTTGGGCTTTTTTGAAATCACTTTTCTCAAGATGGACAAGAGCATTTTGGAGGTGGGTGTTGGCAGTTAGAGCTTCAGAATAAGCATTGTCTTTTGCAGCTTGGGCATTGCTGTAAGTTCTTGTAACACTGATTACAAGAAAAAAGGCGATACAGATTGTCCCAAATGCCAAAAGAACACTTTGTACGGAGGGAGCTCTGCGGGGAATTTCTCTTATTATTTCTTTTTGAATTCCTTGATCTGTTTCTTTGATTTGATCTTGGAGAATTCTATCTGGATAGCGAGGAAGTTCTTGAATCTTTTTGGGCTGGAATGATTTTTTAGGAACAGAAATAGGAAAGACTGCTTTTTCTGGAATCTTTCCGTGTTGTCTTAATCTTAAATCAAAGTCCTCAAAAACCTCCCGCCTGATTTTAATCTTTTTCTTTGGAAGACGGGGGACGATTTTAATTCCTTCCATTTGCCTGCGCTCCCTTGGAGCTTCGGCAGACATTGTAGAAAGATACTTTTTTTGGGGATCAAAAAATGACATTTTGAATTAAGCGATTTTCTTAAGAACCTTAAGAGTTTCTTTCGCGCACTTCTCCCAGTTAAATTCCTTGCTTCTTTTTAATCCTTTTTGTTTGAAGATTGATCTGAGATTTTTGCTTTCCAGAAGGGATTTTAGAGCGTTTTTTAGTTCTTCCAAATTATGAGGATTAATAAGAAGAGCGCTGTCTTTTGTGACTTCAGGTAAGGATGAGAGGTTAGTCGTTATGACCGGAGTACCTAGGGACATTGCTTCAAGAACAGGCAGTCCAAAACCCTCGTAATAAGTAGGGAGTACGAAAATGTCTGCGAGTTTGTAGAGAGCGGTCTTTTCTTTTGGTGAGATATGATCTAGCCAGATAATCCCGGGATGGTTTAAAAGTGCGAGATCTTTTTTCCTTAGCCATCCTTTTTTGCCGGCAACCACTAGTTTGTGAGGAAGATCAACTTCTTTTTTAAGTAATTTAAATGCTTTGATAAGAGTTTTTAGATTTTTCCGGGGCTCTAAGGTACTTAGAGTGAAAATAAACTTTTCTGGTAATTTCTCCTTTATCTTTTTTAGTTCAAAGTCGTTGATTTCAGGAAGGTTCACTCCATGGTAGACAACAGAAATTTTTTTTGGGACGGTATTGTATAAATTAACCAGATCGTTTTTGGTAGATTGCGAAACAGCAATGAGGTGAGAACTCTTTCTGGCTTGTTTTTTAAGGTCAATGTATTTGTGCCAAAGGCGAATTTTTAAAGAGAAAAATCTCGGAAAGTGTTCAAAGGATAAGTCATGAAAGACAATTACTCTTTTTATGCCTTTTCCTAGGGCTAAAAGACGGTAGCTTGGTATCAAGACAACATCTGGTTTGAAAGGAAGGAAATCGCTAATTTTTGGTTTCCCCAAGAGTTTAGTAGAGAAGTTGAAGAGACGATTATTTTTTTTGAGGTTTACTAAGGTGACATTCTTGGGTTCACCAAGTTCTTTTAGATAGAAAAGGTTCTGGGGATGATTGTAAAAAAAGACAAATTGAGTTTTTTTGTCTATTTTTGGAAAGGTTCGAGCGAGGTTGTAAATATATTCCTCGACCCCGGTTCTTTTTTCGGTATATCCAAGGGAGCGGATATCAAAAGCAACTTTCATCATTCAATCACTGTAAGAAACTTTTTAAGTGTATAACTTTTAAGCAAATTATTTGCTTTGATGATGTTTTTGTTTGTACTTTTGTTTATTTGGGTAACAAGGAGGATTGCCTCAACATGATCAAGTAAAGGTAGGGCGTCAGGTTCATTTAAGGAGGTAGCATGAATAATTATTACTTGGTGACTTCTTTTGGTATTTGTAAGTAATTTTTTTAGGTCTGCTTCAGCAATTGCGTCAGCAGGGTAGGCAAGTTTTTTCCCGGTAGGTAAGAGAGAAAGTTTTTCTTCTTTGGTTTTTTGGATGGAGTTCTTAAGTGATGCTGGGGTTTTCAACACCTCACTGAAGCCTTTTTTGTTCAAGCAATCAAAGTGCTTATGTAGAGAAGGATTTTTTAGATCCGCATCGATCAAAAGGGTTTTAAGACCAGCTCTAGCAAAGCTTAAAGCGAGATTTAGGGAAATGGCAGGGGCGGATGGAGGAGCTGGAGTAGTTACTAGAACGGCAAGCTTTTTGTTTTGGGCAACATGCAAGAGTTGTGCTCTTAGGGTTCTAAACTGATCAGCAATTTTTTCATTCCATGGTGGGGTTTTATTAACGGAGGCAGAAATGGTTGCAAGTGCTTTGGTCTTAAATAGTCTTTCAGCATCTTTTTTAGTATGAAGTCTGTCAAGTAGAAAATCAAGACCGAACACTGCAGCAAGTGCCAGCAAGATCCCGGCGCAGAATCCGATTAAGAGATTTAAGAGAAGATTAGGATTGATTTCTTTTGTTGACGGTTCTGCAGCAATAATTGCAAGACTTAACCTCCCTTGATTTGTACGGTTGAGCTCTTGAGTTTTTTCTTCAAGGATATCAGTCAAAGCAAAAATAGTATTGTTGATTTGATCTTGATTTTGGGTAGTGAAGATAACTTGAACATTATTGGTCTTACTCTTACTAACCTCAAGGGTGTTTAAGACAGTATTTCCGGCGAGTTTATTACCCTTTTGAATGGTAGCGGAAATTGTTAACCATTCTTCAAGATTACGGGCGAAGAGTTTTTGAGTTTGTATTGAATAATAAGCCTTATTTTCAGTACCACTTGTTTTAGAGGTGCCAGATTCTTGAATCGTGAAAGCAATTGATGTTTGATAACTAGTCTTTTCGGTAAGGGAAAAAGCTAATGTTGTCCCAACTGTGATTAGGACAACAATGATAAAAACAAAAATGTTGTGCCAGATGATCTTAAAATAGTTTGAGGTAATCATTTTGTAGGGGTTAGAGATTAAATCTAGTTAGGTAAAAGGGAAACGTAGAATGCCTGCCGGTAGGCAGAGGGAAGGGGAAAATGGAGAATGTTGTAAAAAGTTAATTCTACATATCCCATACTTCATTCTCCATACTACATATTTTTTTGATATTCTTGATACTTCTCTTTAACGAAGTTCTTGATTTTCCTTTGAAAAACTTTTGTGTCAAAGTTTAAGGCGTGTTGGCGAATCTTAGTAGGCTGGAAAACGTCTGGATCGAATTTTCTAATCGTGTTGATCAAACATTGTGGCGTTTGTTCCTTAAAGAAAATTCCGGTTACACCTTTTTTTACTGTTTCAAGGGCACCCCCTTTGCCGTAAGCAATCACAGGTCTTCCGCAAGCCATTGCTTCAACTGGCGCAATCCCAAAATCCTCTTCTTGGGGGAAAATAAAGACTTTTGCTTCAGCATAGAGTTTTTCTAGCTCCTCATCGGAGACATAGCCGAGGATTTCTACATTTGGCTTGGCCATCTTTTTAAGCTTCTTTAATTCTGGCCCACTCCCGGCGATTTTTAAGGGTAGTCCAAGATCATTGAAGGCTTCTACAATCAAATCGAATTGTTTATAAGGAATCAAGCGTCCTGCAGCCAAGTACTAGTCTTTACCTTTGGAGGCGGGTTTGAAGCGAGCGGTGTCTACTGGAGGGTAGATTACTGTGGCATCACGCCTGTAGTATTTTTTAATTCGTTTGGCAACATATTTGGAGTTGGCAATGAAATAATCGACGCGGTCAGCGGCAACGCTGTCCCACATCCTTAGATAGTTAATCAGGTAAGGCATTCCTAGTTTAACAAGCGGGTTTAAAACGCCATAGCGCGGATTTCTAATGTAGTCATGGTAGTTACTCCAGTAATAGCGGATCGGAGTGTGACAGTAGCAAATATGAAGGGTCTCTGGTTTTGTGATTACTCCTTTTGCTTCCGCGTGCCCGTTGCTGATCACAACATCATACTTGCTCAGGTCAAACTGCTCAAAAGCTATCGCCCGGAGCTGGGGAAACATCTGGTGTTTTGACCTAGCTAAGGGGATTTTTTGGAGGAAGGAGGTGATAACTTTAGTATTTTTTAATTGGGGAAATACTTCTTTGCGATAGACAGAGGTATAAATTGGAGCATCAGGGAAAAGTTCATGCATTGCTAAAAGTACCTGCTCACTACCGGCAAGACTCACAAGCCAATCATGGACGAAAGCAACTTTCATTGATGAAAATGTCATTGCGAGCGGAGCGAAGCAATCCCGTTGTCTTTTAGAGTTTCATCGGGATCCCTTCGCTGCGCTCGGGATGACGCTTCGCGTCAATTTGTGTGTCCTAGGGTAAACAAAATGGTTTTGATTGTCAAAAGAATGATTTTGAGATCAAAGATTAAACTCCAATTCTCAATGTAATAGAGGTCATACTTTGCGCGCTCTTCAATGGAGGTATCTCCTCTTAAACCATTCACCTGAGCCCAGCCTGTGATTCCTCCTTTGACCCGATGACGGTAAGTGTAACGGGGGACTTTTTTGGAAAATTTTTCCACGTGCTGGGGTTCTTCGGGGCGAGGTCCCACAACACTCATTTTCCCTTTGAGTACATTAATTAATTGGGGGAGCTCATCAATACCAACCCCGCGAATGATTTTACCAATTCTGGTAATCCGGGAATCGTTTTCAACTGTCCAATCGGTTATTTTATCAGCATCTACCCGCATTGAGCGGAATTTATAAAATTCAAAGATTTTTCCCTCTCTTCCAACCCTTTTTTGTTTATAGAATACTGGACCAAAGTCATCAAGTTTAATTACTAAAGCAGTAATTAAAAGAACAGGAGAGGTAATAATTAGGGCAATCAGAGAAACTATAATATCCGCAGCTCTTTTTGCAATCCGTCCCCAGCCAGAGATTGCGACGCTCTTGATTCCAAAAACTGGCGGCATCCCACTGATGTTAGTAATGATGGAGTAGTGAGAGATCAAACGGGGAATATCAGGGATAAAGCGGAAGGTAATTTTTCTCTCGTGGCAGATTTCGGCAAGGTTTAAAATATCACTTGAGCGTTTGGGAGCAGTGAAGAGAAGGGTATCTGGTTTTCTCCGGTCGAGGATTTTTTTGAGGTTCTTGAGAGATCCCAGGAACTTGAAACCATTTTCTATGATTATCTTTTTGTTTTTTGCTTCACTAACAACCCCAATGATTTTAAAGCCACTTGCGGTTTTGGAGTGGCTTAGTTTTTGAGCAATCTTAATTGTTTGGGCACCATTTCCGACAATAATCATTTTTTTAGTATCGATCCCGCGCCGTCTTAGGATTACCCTTATCATTTTCACGAGGAAACGCCCCCAGGGTACAAGGATAATATTGAGAATAAAGGCATAGACAATAATCAGACGGGAGAATGGAGGAGCGTCACTAAAGAAGAAATAGAGGACGATCAGAACTATTCCAAAAGAGATACTCCCAATGATTTTATAAAGTCCCCCAGCACCATAAGTGATTTTTTCCCGGCGGTAGAGACCTGTGGTCCAAAAGATAAAAATCCAAGCAAGAGTGGTAATTGCTACAAAAAGCAGGTAGCTTTCAAATTCGATTAGGGGAACGTCGCTGCGAATATCAATTACTGCACGTAACCAATAAGCAAGCAGGAATGAACCGGCGATGGTGATAATGTCACTGATTAAAAAACAAGTTGCAAAAATCGCACTTGTATCAAGAACAGTTTTTAATTTTTTAAGAAATGACATTTGATTTGGTAATGGAGTATGGAGAATGGGGTATGGGGTATGGGATACAAAAAACTTTGGAGAATTTTACATTCCCTATTCTCCATTCCTCATTTTTTTGCTCACTCAACCTATAAGCCGAGTTCTGTACTCCGATTGAACGTCGGAGTGACGATCATCTCTCTGGACCCCCGCTTACGCGGGGGTTCAAGCAGCCAACCCGCCTCCCGTGTTACAGGAGGCCTACTTGGCCTTACACCAGGCAGGGTTTAGCACCTTGGAGCATCACTACTCCAAGCTGTGGGCTCTTACCCCACTCTTTTCACCCTTGCATCTTAATTTTGCCGTAAGCGCTTGATAAATCAAGCGACAAAATTTGAAAGAAGCGGTTTTGTTTCTGTGCTACTTTCCCGCTCCCGCCTTTATGGCGGGATGGTTCGTGTTACGAACTGCCCTTGCTCCAATCAATTGGGAGCATGGTGCTCGGACTTTCCTCCCCCGCGTTGCGGGGGCGATCATCCGGTTGAGTGAGCATTCTTATTTTAGCCCAAGAATGGCGTTTAGTCAATAAAACCAGGGCAGAGATGATTCATGAATCATCTCTATGATTATGTTAGAATAAGGAAGGAATGCAAAAAAAGAATTATTCCAAATTAGAAAAAGAGGTCGCTAGGAAAGCAGAGCAGAGAGAAAAGAAGAAAAAGAAAATGCCAGTTTCTGGTAAAAGTGTTTTTGAATTACAAAGATTGATGAGAAAAGGAAAACGTAGACGCAATTTATGAATTGCGTTACCCTCGGGGATTGGCCTAGTGGCTTAAGGCGCACGCATGGGGTGCGTGAGATCGCGAGTTCGAATCTCGCATCCCCGACCATGTTTGTAAGAACAACTCTAGAGTTGTTCTTACGGATATGGAGATGTAGCATACCATGTCTTAAGAAGGTTTTTTAAATTGCCCAATGTCTAAACATTTTAAAATCATTCTGACAGTTTTTCTGGTGGCTATTTTAGGAGTAGGCAGCTATTTTATTTATCATGGTCTTTCTTCAAAAGAAGATAGCGGAGAAATATTGGGTGAAAATGTTACTGAAGACAAAGTCTCACACTACCAGATTACGATTGAGGAGGAAGAGGAGTTTTACCAGCTAATTGGGAGAGGCGTCACAGAGGCAAAATTAGAGGAGATTAGGGATAGTTTAAATCAACTCAAAGAGCGCTATAGAGAAGGATATTTTGTGATTGTTAAGGTTAGCTCTTTGATCCCGGACAGTTTCAGGCAGTTTTATGAAGATGGCAGTCCGGCTAATTTGAGTTTACTCGTAAGAGAGTTAACTGCTTTGGTAGATGCGAGTCAGGTTCTGGAGAAGCGAGGATATGGGGAGGGAGTTGCTTTCAAGAAAGTCTTTTTAATTGAAGATAAAGAGGTGTTCTTAGAGTTAATAGATCTATCTATTAGTTCCTCAGAGCTTAGGAATTACTTTGAAAATTCTACTGACTTTGATGAAGAGAATTTTTTGAAGTCGGCGAATCCACTTTACAATATCTTGGAAGGAATCAATGCTAACTTAAGAGGATTAAGATTAATCTTGGCTTTTGAGGACAAAGTTAAAAGTGGCTTAAGGGGAGAACTTAAATATCATCTTCGGCGAGTGTATCACTTAGAGACTTATCTTCGGTTTCTCAGAGAAAAATCTCCTTCCGAGTGGAAAAAAATTGTTGGGGATAAGGAGGCTGTTTTCTTGATTCAGAAGCTTTGGTCAGAATCTGAAAGGGAAGTCAAAAAAGCCTTTGAAACAGATTTATTTAGCGATTATCAAAGTAATCAGAAATTGGTTTTTAATCCAGAGAATAGGGGAATCTTTAATCATCTGGAGCAAGAAGCCGGACTTGGAGAGATTGATGATTGGACTTTGGATGATCGGGGGTTAAAAGAAAAGGGGATTGAGTTGGATTTGTTTAGGTATTAGCTTCGGGGATTAGCGCAGTGGCTAGCGCGCGGCGTTCGGGTCGCCGAGGTCGCCGGTTCAAATCCGGCATCCCCGACCAGTTTAGTGAATGCAATGTATGATGAAAAAGTTTCCGAAATTCTTTTAATTGATAAACCCAAAGGCATCACTTCTTTTGATGTCATCCGCAAGTTGCGCAAGAAACTTGGGATTAAAAAAATGGGCCATGCGGGGACGCTGGATCCTTTAGCAACTGGCCTTTTAATTATTGGGGTAGGCAAAGGAACGAAAAAACTAAATCAGTTTTTGAAATTGCCCAAGGTTTATGAGGTAGAAATTCTTTTGGGTAAAAAAACTACCACCGGTGATCAAGAAGGGGAAATATTAGAAGAAAAACCTGTGCATGATTTACCCTCCGACAAGATAGAAAAAGTCCTTGAAAGCATTCAGGGAAAAATAACCTTGCCAGTTCCAGCTTATTCCGCAATCAAAAAGAAAGGCAAGCCGCTCTATAAAATGGCGCGGAGAGGTGAGAAAGTAGAAGTTCCGGAGAAAGAAATGGAAGTTGTTTGGGTGAGATTAAAAGACCATCACAAAGAAGGTGATGGTTATATTTTAGAGTTGGAGATGGAAGTAAAGAGTGGGACTTATGTGCGATCAATTGCGGAGGAGATTGGAATAAAACTCGGTTATCCGGCGATGGTTTGGGAGCTTAAGAGGACAAAAATCGGGAGTTTTAGAGTAGAAGATGCTAAAGCGATATAGTTATTGGTCAATTTAAAAACCCCTCTCAATTTGGAGAGGAGTGGTGCCCCATACCGAATGGTACGGGATTTTTTATTTGAATCTCTAGGTTTTGTTAAATCACAAACATTCCTACAATCGCCAACCCAATAAAAATCACAGCCAAAACGATTGTGGCAACCATCAAGGATTTATCTAGCCCGCGCTTACTTTTATAGACATTTCCTTCCCCGCCAAAAATACCACCCAGTCCTGAACCTTTACTCTGCATCAGGATTACGACTGTTAAGAGAACAGCGATGATGATTTGGATTATTCCTAAAATC
>SOKK01000015.1 GCA_004374725.1 Patescibacteria group bacterium
ATTAGTGACCTTAATTATCCCCCGGTGAGTCTCTCCTCGCTTTAAAGTCATTTCTTTAAGCGGCGGTGAAATCGTCAGCCCCTCGCCTTTGATTTTGGCCCGGGCAGGAACAACAAAAAGGGTTGCTAAAAAGGCTAGACAAAGCAAAATTGCAAATACTTTTTTCATAGTTTAGCTTTTAAAACTAATAAAAAAAAGGTTCTTCTAGGCCGATTATACCACACCAAAACCCCAAAAATCAATAAAACCGCCTTCTTGAAAGACAGTTTAGAAATTGCTTACCTTTGGCTCCAGAAAGACCTACTCGTAACGCAAAGCGTCCAAAGGTTTAATCCTCTTTGCTCGAACTGCAGGATAAATTCCCGTAATCACTCCAATTAAGAGCGCGAAAAAGCCCATTAGAATTGCAAATAAAATCGGGGTGTAGAAAATACTCACTGGTTCTGCCTGAGCACGGACTGCTAAAATATGGAAGAGATAGTTCAATAATGCTCCAGTTCCATAACCGATGCTCACTCCAATAATCCCCCCCACAATTCCAATCAAACCCGCCTCTATCAAGAAGAGGCTTCGGACATCCTTCCCTCCCATTCCCAAAACCTTCATAATCCCAATTTCGCGGGTGCGCTCCATCAAAGAAACAGTGAGAGTGTTAAAGATTCCCAATGCCGAAACCAACAAGGCAATTGCACCAAAGGTTCCCAAAACTACCTTGAAAATATCAAAAACCTGATTGACCTGAGCAATTGTATCTCCAACCCAGTCAACGCGGAAGCCAAGGTTCTCAATCTGGATCCTCAGTTGCTCCACCCGATCTTCAGAATCAACTTTCACCTTGGAAAGTTGGTAGTTTTCAACACCCAAGCTGGTCATTTTAAAGAAAGGTAAGTAAACACCAGCAGTTTCCTCAGCAGAGCTTACCCCCACAACCTTAAACTCTAAATCCTTCACAGTTTGCTTGTCTTCTTTCAACTTTGGGGCAACACTCTTCGTCAAAATCAGATCTGAACTAATCATCTCTCCTAAAATATCCTCTGGGTTTGTGACTCCCAAAAGCTCCAGGGCTGAAACATTGACAATTGCCTCCCCCAAATCACCCGTGAAACCACTGCCGGCGACTAGCCTCATTTCCGACAACTCAAAAAATCGATGCTCGGCTCCGTAAATCACTCCTTCCGTTTCTTTCTCGCCATATCTAATTTTCCCACCCAAGTTAATCAGAGGAGCAACTGCTTCCACATGCCCGAGATCCCGAATGCGCTCCACTGCTCCTTCATTTAACTTCACAATTGTTGATTTCTCACTATAAACATCAAGGGTTTTTAAAAGTTCCATTGTCCCGACATGTGATAAAGTCATTTTCTGCAATCCATATCCCAAAGAGACCAAAAAAACAATTGCGCCAATTCCAACAACCACACCCAAGATTGTCACAATTGTCCGTATCTTACGAAACCAGAGATTTTTGAAAGCAATTTGAAATAAGTATTTCTTTTTCATCACAAAACAATTAAACCGCGATTTTAGTAAGACGTTTAGAAATCAAATTTGGGGAGGTGGGGAAAATTCGTCCGTCCTCCATGTAATATAAAGTTTTAGAAAGATAGAGATATTGAGGATTGTGCGTAACAAGAATTACAGTTCGTTTTAATCTCTGATTGAGAATTCTTAAGATTTCTATAACTTCGCTGGATGCTTTAGTATCCAGATTTCCTGTTGGCTCATCTGCCAAAACAATTGTCGGGTCAGCAACTACTGCCCGGGCCATTGTTGCTTTCTGCTGCTCTCCACCCGAGAGAGTCATTGGATACTGGCGCCCAAATTGCGCAAGACCCAATTCAGAAAGAATTCTTCCTGTCCGCCTCAAAGCCCCTTCCTTAGTAAAACCCAAGTTGAGCAAGGGAAGTGCAACATTCTCCAAAACTGACAAACTGCGAATCCAAATTGGCTGCTGGTAAACCATTCCCATCCGGCGCGCACGGAACCTTGTTCTTTCATCAAGAGGAAGTTGGTAGACTTTCTCTCCTAAAACTTCAACATCTCCAGCGGTTGGCTCCTCCAAACCCAGGAGAACATTTAAAAGAGTTGACTTCCCACAACCAGAGGGTCCAAAAATTACAATCATCTCCCCTTCCTTTACTTCCAAGTTAACTCCGCGCAAAACGCGCACCTTCCTCTGGCCAATCTTAAAGTATTTCCTAAGATTCTTTACTTTAATAACTGCCGGTTTTTTCTTCTTGGGTTTGAAATTAACTTTTATTTTTCTCGCTGTGTTTCTCATCTGATTGTCATTTAAATCCCTTTACACTCTCTAAACTAACTACAACCCTAAAGTCCCTCCCAATCCCTTCAACCAACCAAAGGATTTCTCAAAGGTCTCAATGATAATCTGAAGAACACTCTTCTTGGCTTTACCGGTGATTGCCGTATTATCATCTGAGTAAGCAGGATTCCCAGTCCGATCTTTAGAAACAGCTCTGAAGTGATAAGGTTTAGCAGGATCAAGGTCTGAGACAATCACAAGGTGATCTTTGGTTAAGAAGCGATCTTCTTTAGTTTGAGAAG
>SOKK01000001.1 GCA_004374725.1 Patescibacteria group bacterium
CAGGCCCTGCCCAAGACCCTCTCCCTGCCTCATCTACTCCCGCAATCAAATTAAAACCCTCTCTCCGGAGGGCTTTTTCGAAATTAGAATTTGGCAAGATGACCATTATTTCTCTTTTTTCTTAGATTCCTTTTCCTCTTTGGTGTCAGTTTTAGATTTATCTTTCTTTTCTACTTTAGACTCTTCTTGCTTTTTATCTACTTCCTTGTTTTTTTTACCTTTATCTACTTCCTTTGGTCTATCTTTTTCACTTTTCACTTTTCCCTTTTCACCTTTCCTTTTTGATTCAACCTCTTCTACCATTGCCTTAGGCAATTCTCCTTCCCTTTCATCTAAGCGTGCCGACCGACCAGCACGCTTACGCATATAATATAATTTTGCCCGGCGCACCCTTGAACGCTTCACAACTTCAATTTTCTTAATCGTTTGAGAATTAAGCGGAAAAATTCTCTCAACTCCAACTCCACTGGTAACCCGACGCACCGTAATGCGCCTCGCTAAGGGACCACTGCCCTTCACTGCAATTACCAGTCCCTCGAAAACCTGAACCCGCTCTTTGCCTTTCTCTTTAATCCTTTGATGTACCTTAACAGTATCGCCCGATCTTATTTCAGACAACTTTTTTTTAACCTCATTTTTCTGAAACTCCTGAACCTCCTGATACATCTTTCAATCAAAAATAATAAAAAAACAACTGTAGTTATTATAAAGCATCTCCCTCCAAAAAACAATAGCATCCGCACTATTTATCACCTCTCTCTGATCATCTTTCACCTATTTAAGCACTCGTTCGCATTAATTTCACCATCTCCTCTCCCAAAAAATCTCCTAGTTTCTTTCTCAAGGTGAAATTAAAATCTATTTTGATTGGAATCTCAACTTGCTTTTTTACCTTCTCGTCAACAGTGAAAGCTAAAATCACCCGATAATCGCCCTGATTCTCTAAAAGTATTTGGCGTATTTCTGCCAAAAGATCCTTACTTGCTACTTCAGGCACAAACAATTTCAAATATGTTTCCTTATTATCCTTTCTAGCAAAGGAAGAACGATTATTTTGATAATGATTCCTCCCTTTAGAATTAAATTGAAGTGGCTTATCTCCTTTCAAAATCTCTTCATCTATTTCTTGATAATCATCTGCCAGAATTTTTATTTCATCATCCTTGTCACTAATTTTACCTTTTATCGCAATAATTTTATCCTCTCTCCAAAAGTCAGGATTTTTTTTAAACAAGCCAGGAAAAATCAAGGTTTCAAATTCATTTGAGAGGTCTGCCAACTTTACAAAAAGCATTGGTTCATTGGAGCGGGTGATAATTTTCTGAATATTAATCACTATTCCTCCAACTATTACTTCATCTCCCCGTTTTCTCTCTCTTAGCTCACTGAAAGAAGTAATATTTTTGACAAAGAAATCTTCCATTTCTTTCAAGGGATGGTCAGAAAGGTAAAGACCAAGAAGTTTTTTCTCCCATGCCAAACATTCCTTTTTTGGCATCTTTTCTGCTGGTTTCAACTCAAAAGCCGGAGCACCATCAATCTTTAATCCTGCAAAAAAGTCAGTTTGGCCATTTAAAGAGCTCCTTCCCATCTCTCCCCCATAGCTCAAAATTCTGTCAAGATTTCTCAAGAGCACTTCTCGCTCACCTAGATTATCTAAGGCGCCAGACTGAATTAAGCTTTCCAGGGGCTTCTTACCCACCTCGTGATGTGAGCAAACTCGCTTCACAAAGTCATCTAAATTTTTGTATTTCCCATTCTTCTGACGTTCTTCAACAATAATCTCCGCAGGTTTCAAACCAACATTTTTAATTGCTCCCAGGCCAAAAGTAATATTACCAGTTTTTTTGATCACACCAAATTCTACGAAACTCTCATTAACACCTGGTGGCAAGACTTCAATTTCCATCTGACGACACTCTGAAACTTCAATCGCGACCCTGTCAGTGTTACCTTGGTCTGAAGTCAAAAGCGCAGCCATAAACTCTGCAGGATAATTCGCTTTAAGGTAAGCAGTTTGATAGGCGATCATTGCATAACAAGTAGCATGAGCTTTGTTAAAACCATAACCTGCGAAAGGCTCGATAAAGCTGAAGAGTTTCTCTCCCAGCTCTTTCCCATATCCCTCTTTTTCTACCCCTTCTACAAATTTCTTTTTCTGCTCAATGAGTAGCTTTCTAATCTTCTTCCCAACCGCTTTACGTAAAACATCCGCTTCTCCTAGACTGAAACCCGCCAGATCCCGCGCAATCCTCAAAACCTGTTCCTGATAAACCGCCACTCCATAAGTTTCTTTGAGGATTGGTTCTAGCTTAGGATGGAGGTATTTAACCGACTCGGGTTTATGTTTGCCTTTAATATAATCTGGAATCCATTCCATCGGCCCCGGGCGGTATAAAGCAACCATTGCAACAATATCCTCAAACTTTGTTGGCTTTAACTCTTTTAGGTAACGCTTCATACCAGAGCTTTCTAACTGGAACACTCCTGTTGTTCGACCTTCTCTTAAAAGCTCAAAAGTTTTTTGATCGTCCAGGGGAACTTTGTCAATTTCAATTTCCTCTCCCCTGATCTTGTGGATAATTCTAAGAGCATTTCTGATTACAGTTAGGTTAGAGAGACCCAAAAAATCCATTTTCAAGAGGCCGATTGCTTCCAAATCAAACATTGAATATTGAACCACTGTTGAGGAACCATCTCCCCTAGTTGCATGCTGAATGGGGACATGTTCCACCAAAGGATCCCTGGAGATCACAACTCCCGCTGCATGAGTAGAAGCATGACGCGCTACTCCCTCTAGTTTCTGAGCCATTTTAATTAAACGTTCCACTGCAGGATCTTCACCCATCGCTGCTCTTAACTCGGGAACTTTTTCTAAAGATTTTTTCAAATCTGTAAACATTGGGATCATTTTAGCAATCCGGTCTACATCGTTATAAGCCATTCCCAAAGCTCTCCCAACATCTCTGACTGCATTCCGAGCAGCCATTGTTCCAAAGGTGATAATCTGAGAAACCCTTTCTTTCCCATACTTCTCTGTGACATATTGAATCATTTCATCTCTTCTGTCGTCCGCAAAATCTAGGTCAATATCAGGCATTGAGATACGAGCAGGGTTCAGGAAACGCTCAAAGAGCAAATCATAGCGCAGAGGATCAATTGTTGTGATATCTAGAGCATACGAAACAATGCTTCCTGCTGCAGATCCTCTCCCGGGGCCAACGATAATTTTATGATCTTTAGCATATTTTACAAAGTCCCAGACAATTAAAAAGTACGGGGAATATCCCATTTCCTTGATTACTCCATACTCATACTGAAAACGCTTGAATATTTTCTCCCCGACTACTTCCTTAAGTTTCTCTTTGCTAATTTCCTCTTTTTTCAATAAACTCTTGTTTTTTGCATAACGCTCTATCAAGCCTCGGTAGCAAAGCTTTTTAAGATAGCTGTCAGGAGTTTCACCTTCGGGCACTTCAAAACGAGGCAGGATTGCTTCTCCAAGTTTAAACTCTAAGCTACATTGGTTAGCAATTTTTTGAGTATTGGAAATTGCTTCGGGAGCATCTTTAAAGAGCTTTTCCATCTCTTTTGGGGAACGAAAAGAATAATCTTCTTCTTTTCCCTGACGCAGACGGTTTTGATCTGTGACAATATTACCTGTTTGGACACAAAGTAAAATATCATGCGCCTCGTAATCTTCCCGGTCAAGATAATGAACATCATTAGTCGCGACTACTGGAATGTCTGTCTTCTTACTTAGATTGAGAATTTTTTGATTCACTTCATCATGGAGGTCTTTTTGTCCTTCCAGTCCAGGGTGAATCTGAAGCTCCAGATAAAAATTCCCTTTTCCAAAGATTTCTTGGTATTCCAAAGCCATTTTCTCTACCTCAGTATCCTTCCCAATACTCAAATGGAGGGGCACCTCCCCTCGCATACAAGAAGAAAGCGCAACCAGTCCTTCAGAATATTTTTTTAAAAGTTCTTTATCAATACGAGGTTTGTAATAATATCCTTCCAGGTGCGCAATTGTTGTTAATTTAGAAAGGTTCTTATAACCCTTTTGATCCTTTGCTAAAAGGACTAAATGGTAAGGATTAGCGTCTAACTTGGGAGTCTTTTTAAGATGCCCCCTCTTTGCTACATAGGCCTCCACTCCAATAATCGGCTTGATCCCTGCTTTCTTATCCTTCTGGTATAACTCAATTGCTCCATACATCGATCCATGATCCGTCAATGCCAGAGCATCCATCCCACATTCTTTTGCTCGAGTAATTAAATCGTCAATTTTAATCAAACCATCCAGCAAGCTATAATGGCTATGAACATGAAGATGAACAAAATTAGATTGTTTTTTAGAAAGATCCTGCTCAGTCACCAATAAAAATTATTACTTATTATTTTTTACTTCTTACTTAATTTAAAAGCCCCTTGCCCAATTAAAATTTAGCACGAGATCCTGATCCACGCAACCAGATCATTCTTGCCATAATTGAATAACAGAAACAGCTCTTCTACTAAAAAGAGCTGCTCTAATGTCAGTTTTAGATGCTTAGATAATTTCTAGTACGGAATCGACATTACTGCCCCGCACATATTGCAAGCCAGACAGCTTCCCAATGAGAGCAGAATCAAGACTCCGATCACAACTAAAACCACAATCAGAACTGTATTGTCATCCTTCTTTTGTTTAGGAGTGGAAGAAGTTTTCTTTGTAGACATAGGATAATGATTAATGAATAATGACCAATTAATAATTAATCATTATTCATTACTCATTATTTTTTTCTTCCTCATCAACAATTTTTGTTGTGTGGCGCTTTTCAAAGTAAAATATACTTCCAATCACAATGATCGCCATCCCCACCACAACCAGAACAATAATCATGATCCAACTAAAGATAAAATGGGTTACTCCCACAACCCCCTGGATAAAGTCCCGGCCAAATTGAGTATCTGCCAAGATCAGTACTATCAAAAGAAAAAGAAAGAAACCTGAGAGCACAAAAGCAATAAATCTTTTTTTTCCTGGTAGATAATATTTCAAAGTCACCCTAACCCTTTGTAAAAGACTAAGATTTGCTTTCTCACTGCTTGTCAAATCAATCACTGCTTGATGGTAAGCATTGACTGCATCTTCAACTTGCAAAGAAGTCAGCTGGTATTCTAGATTGCTAGTTAGATTCTGACGTAGTTGTTGAGCTTTCAAAAGTCCCTCTAAATTGTGAAAATTATCCCGGGCGTTTAAGATTCTATCCTTGATAGTTTTTCCGGGATAACCTTTTTGCTTTAAAAGATTTTCTAATATTTTCCCAGCTTCAATTACTGCCATTTTATATCCTGAAACCGTCCCCTCATCAAGGGCTTCTTTCACAATTGACCAATTGATTTCTTCTCTAATTTTCGCCGACATAAGCTATTTTTTAAGTATTCTTCGAAAGAGTTTATTAACAACTTGAGGATTTGCCTGCCCCTTTGTCTTCTGCATTGCTTGACCTACCAGAAAACCCAGCGCTTCTTGCTTGCCTTCTTTAAAATCATCAACTGGGCCTTTATTTTCCTTAATTACTTCTCCAATCACCTTCCCTAACTTCTTTTCATCACTGATCTGTTTCAATCCCTGCTCATCAATAATATGGCTAGGATCTCCACCTTTGTCGAGCATTTCTCCTAAAACTTTCTTTCCTGCTCCTTGGGAAATCTCTCCTTTATAAATAAGCGTCACTAATTCCGCAAGATTTTCGGGAGTAATTTTAGATTTCTCAACCGCTACTTTCTTATCTCGCAACATTCCTACCAACTCAGTAACAAACAGATTAGCAGTTAAGTTAATCATTTCCGTTGTTGCTTTTTCCTGGTTCTGCTTTAAGTCTAGATCCTTAACCCATTCCCTTAATTCTGAAATTACCCTCCCGAAGTAATCACCCAGTTCCTTATCCTCAATTAGAACCGCTAGCTGTTCAAGACCAAGCTTAAATTCTTTCTTAAAACGATTTCGTCTGTGTTCAGGAGTTTCTGGAAGATTATTCCGGATCTCTGTGATATAAGCCTGAGATAGTTCTAAGGGCGGGAGGTCGGGTTCAGGGAAATAACGGTAGTCATGCGCTTCTTCTTTACTCCTCTGGGGAATTGTTTCCCCCTTATCTTCATCCCAACCCCTTGTCTCATGAACAATTTTTTTGCCCTTTTTAAGCAAGTTCTCTTGCCGTTTAATCTCATAGGTTAGCGCTTTCTCTACAGCTCGGAATGAGTTCATGTTCTTCACTTCTGTTTTGGTCCCAAGGATTTTAGTCCCCTCCCCTTTCAAAGAAACATTTGCATCACATCTTAAATGTCCTTTCTCCATATCCGCATCTGAGATCCCCAAATAGCGCATGATTTTTCTTAGTTCCTGTAAAAAGAACTTTGCTTCCAAGGGAGAACTAATATCTGGCTCAGTCACAATCTCTAGTAAAGGAGTTCCACAACGATTTAGATCAATTAAACTATAATCCCTTCCTTGGGGATGAATGGATTTCCCAGCGTCTTCTTCAAGATGAATTCTTGTGATCTTTGCTCTCTTTTGATAGACTTTCTTGCTACCTAATTTTTTCTCCTTCTCCAACGGAACAATGAACTCTAAAAATCCTCCTTTAGCAATTGGCTGGTCATATTGAGAGATTTGATAACCCTTTGGAAGATCCGGATAAAAATAATTCTTGCGATCAAACTTAGAGAATCCTGCTACCGTACCATCCAAAGCCAATCCTGCCATCACTGCGGATTTAATTGCTTCTTTGTTAGCAACTGGCAAAGCTCCTGGTAAGCCAAGGCAAACCGGACAAACATTAGTGTTTGGTTTTACACCTTCACTTTCATTATTACAACCACAGAACATCTTGGATTTGGTTTTCAGCTGGACATGAATTTCCAGCCCAATTACCGGTCTGAAACTCATCTTACAGATTAAGAAGATGATTGATTGTCCCTCTAAAAATCTTGATTACGCGGGCTGTTTCCCTGCGCTTAATTCTACTATCTAGATCATGCACAAGTCGATTACGCACTTTATGCGCAAACCAGATATTATTTAAATCCCGGATTAAACCCCTGCTACTCTTCAACCGTTCTCCCAATGTAGATCCTCTTACCCCTTTAGACTTTAAGACAAAGTCCAGTAATTTATCTGCTTCAATGATTGCTGTTCTAAAAGCAGACTCATTATCAATCGCCAGAAGTTGGCTGATCTCCTTAAATTTTTTATCAACTCTTTTCTTGAGTGCTGATTCTCTTAGAGCAAACTTTTTCCGTAACCAAACTAGAAACAGAAACAATAGTGCTAAGACAATTACTGCTAGAGAAAAAATAATATAATAATCCATCTAACTATTTATTGACTAATTTTTCAATTGCGCACGCTACTTGAAAAAGCTTTGCTTCCTCGAAATAATTCCCAATCAGCTGTAGGCCCACTGGAAGCTTCTTATCATCTTTCTCTATTGTTCCACAAGGAAGTGAGAGAGTAGGAACTCCTGCTAAACTTGAGGGAACCGTCATCACGTCAGACATATACATCTGAAGCGGATCATCAAGTTTTTCACCTAGCTTAAATGCCAGCGTGGGAGTAGTAGGAGTAATTAGAAAATCTACTTTCTTAAACACACTCTCAAAGTCCTTCCGAATTAAGCTGCGTACTTTTTGGGCCTTAAGATAATAAGCATCATAATAGCCTGAGGAAAGCACATAAGTTCCAACCATAATCCTGCGCTTTGCCTCATTGCCAAAACCTTCCTTGCGGCTTTCCAGATAGACACTTAAAAGGTCATCAGTTTTTTTATCGGGGTCAACCATTGCTGAATAGCCATAACGGATGCCATCATAACGTGCGAGATTAGAGCTCACTTCGGCTGGAGATAAGATATAATAAGTTGCAATTGCATAATCAGTGTGAGGTAAACTGACTTTTTCCGTCTTGGCACCTTTCTTTTCTAAAAGTTTAATTACTGCTTCAACTTTTTCTTTCACTTTTTTATCTAAACCTTTCTCAAAATATTCTTGAGGAACTCCAATTTTCAAGCCTTTAACTCCTAGGTTTTGAATTGATTCTAAATCATAACGAGAACTATTTCTTTTATCTTTAACACAAGTTGAATCATAAGCATCAGGCCCCTGAATTACTCTTTGAACTAAAACACAATCAGTAATATTTCTAGTGATTGGGCCAATCTGGTCTAAAGAAGATGCCATCGCCACTAGCCCATAGCGGCTAATTGCACCATAAGTAGGTTTTAATCCGACTACTCCGCAAAATGCTGCTGGTTGGCGAACAGAGCCTGCTGTGTCTGATCCTAAGGCAAAAACTACTTCCCCACTTGCAACTGCCACTGCTGAACCACCCGAAGATCCTCCCGGAACCCGCGTCCGATCGTGAGGATTCCTGGTTTTTTTATAGAAAGAAGTTTCTGTTGAAGAACCCATTGCAAACTCGTCCATATTTGTCCTGCCAATCACAATTGCACCTGCTTCCTTTAACTTTTTCACCACTGTTGCATCATAAGGAGAAACAAAATTTTCCAAGATCTGTGAGCCGCAAGTAGCAATTTTATCCTTCATCACAATATTGGCCTTTAGGGCAAAAGGAACTCCCTCTAAAATTCCCAATTCCTCCCCCCGTGCAATCTTTTTGTCTACCTTCTCTGCTGCTTTTAGAGCTTCTTCCCGATCCAAACTAATAAACGATCCCAAGTCTTTTTCTTTTTTACCAATCACTTCAAGGGCACGTTCAACTAATTCCACGGCAGAGGTTTTTCCTTCGTGGAATTGTTTGTGAATTTCGGGGATTGTTAGTTTTTCAAAATCCATATAGAAACTCAGTTTCGCTAAAGAACAGATTTAACTTTAAAAAAGCCCTCCTGTTTATCAGGGGCATTTTTTAAAACCTCATTTTGGGAAAGAGATTCGTCAACTTTATCTTCGCGGGTAATATTCAAAAGTCCTGTTGTTTGAGCAGTCGGCTTTACTTTTTTGGTATCAAGTTTATTTAACTTTCCAAAGTAATCAACAATTTCCGAGAGTTGTTGTTCGAATTTACTTTCTTGCCTCCCCTCAATTGTCAAACGGGCCAACTTACAGAGATGTTGAAGTTGTTTTTTGTCTATTGGCATCTTAGGACGATTAATGTCAGGTTGATTATAGCATAGG
>SOKK01000012.1 GCA_004374725.1 Patescibacteria group bacterium
GTTGGATTCAAACTAACTGCTGCGATCACCACTGGTGCCGTGCCAACAAAAGGTGGACCCGCGGCTTGAGCAAGGTTCTCTCTTTTCTCTCTATCCCTAACCACCACCAGTTTCCAATCCTGGGCATTATGTGCTGAAGGAGCAAGTCTCCCCGCTTCCAAAATTTTCTTCAAAACATCTTCCTCCACCAATTTGTCCTGATAACTCCGACAGCTATAGCGTTTTTTAATCACCTTGAAGACGTCCATGGTATGAAATCAGAATTCAGAAATCTGAAATCAGAAAAATTAATTCATAATTCTGAATTCATAATTCTGCATTCTATCTCCCTCTCTCCGCCATTTCCTTAGTAATCACTAAATCCCTCACCACCCCTGGCGTATCCTCCAAAACTCCCCAATCCTCTCCATTCACCTCCAGCAAGGTATTATCTCCTTTCCCACTACTAATAGAGATAGAGTTTTTTGCCTCAAAAGTCTGCGAGGATCCTGGCAGCATTGTTCCCTCATAGACTAATTTCCCATCCTCTTCAACCGACAACCAAGTCGCACCATCTCGAATCTTAACCACAATCTCTAAGCCAGTTGTCTTCTTTTGAGAACTAGATTTCTTACTGCTTACAATTGCCGGCAATTCCACCATCATACTCCGCCTGATCACAGTTTCCTTACCTACTTTATTCCGCGCAATAACTTCAACAATATTCACTCCTTCCTGCAAACTAACTTGATTCTTGAAACTGCCATCTTCAGAAAGAGCAATTTTCTGACCATTAATAAATAATTCAATTCCGGGATTTGTCTTACCAACCACTGTCACTAAACTAGTTGTTAGATTTGCTCCTTCTTCTGGTTGGCTTAAGGAAAGCTCTGGCGCTGAAGCAAAGGCACTAAACTGATACCAAAGATAAAAACCCAAACCAAGCACAAACACAACCACAACAAGGGTAATGATGGTCTTGGGAGTTAAAACAAAACGAGGACTTTTTAATTGGGTCGTGACATCCATTTCTGGCTTCTTTGTACCATGGACACTCATGTGAATTCCTCTTTCTCTCCTATAAAGCGGCAGAATTTCTTTTTTGTAATCCAAACCTAAAAAGGCCGCATAAGCCTTCAAAATCCCTTTGGTATAAACATCTGCTGGCAATTTATCAAACTCACCCTTTTCTAATAACATAAGATAATCCTTGCGCACTTTTAACTCCCTTTCTGCCAAAGCTAAACTTACCCCTTTGTTATACCGACACTTTTTAAGGCATTCGCCCAAAGTGTCAGGAAGTTTTATTTTTTTCTTACGGAAGCCAGACACAGCGTCAGGTTATAGGTTATAGGTAATAGGTTATAGGTAACGATAATTCAATCACACCTTTAACCTCTGACCTTTGACCTTTAACCTATTTCTTCAAGATTTCTCTCGGCTTACTATCTTTCTGCGGACCGACAATCCCTTTCTCCTCTAAAAGGTCTAAAAGGCGAGCCGCTCTGGCATAACCCACGCGTAAGCGTCTTTGCAAAAGCGAGGCCGAACCTTTACCTGCCTTGGTAACAACATCAATTGCCTCATCCAACAACTCATCACTGCCTCCACCAACCGCGAACTCGACATCCGTTGCAGGTTTCTCGGTAACTTCTTTTTCATACTCCGGCTTTTCGCCTTTCTTCAAAAAGTTCACAACTTTTTTTACTTCTACTTCAGAAATAAAAGTTCCTTGAACACGCTGCGGTTTTGCAAGATCACCACCTAGATAAAGCATGTCTCCGTCACCCAAGAGCTTCTCCGCCCCTGCCATATCCAAAACTGTGCGGGAATCTATCTGAGAAGCTACCATAAAGGCAATTCTGGAGGTGATATTTGCCTTAATCAAACCAGTAATTATATTCACTGACGGCCTTTGAGTTGCAACTACCAAGTGAATTCCAGTCGCTCTGGCCATTTGAGCAAGACGGACAATTCCACCCTCAACCTCCCGCGGCGCTTGTGCCATTAAATCTGCCAACTCATCAATCACTAGAACAATATAGGGAATTTTTTTATTCTTTCCAACCATTTTGTTATAGGAATTAATATCCCGCTTCTTCGCATCCGAGAATAGTTGATAGCGTCGTTCCATCTCCGAAGTCAACCAACCCAGAGCATTAACAGTCTTTTTAACATCAGTAATCACTGGAGTAATTAAGTGAGGAATATTATTGTAAGTATTTAATTCTACCCGCTTCGGATCAACTAAGATTAACCTCAAATCATGAGGGGAATATTGATAAAGCAAGCTTGTAAGCAAAGCATGGATTGAAACACTTTTTCCTGATCCAGTCGCACCCGCAATCAAGAAATGAGGCATCTTTGTTAAATCCAAAGTGATTGTTTCTCCACAAACATTCTCCCCCAAGGCGAATTTCAATTCACCAGAAGCTCCCTTAAATTGCTCGGATTCCAACATATTTCTTAAGGTCACAATTGCAGGTTTTTTATTGGGAACCTCGATCCCAACTAAAGATTTCCCAGGAATTGGGGCCTCAATTCGAATTGGATGCGCTGCCAGAGCGAGAGCAAGATCATTATCAAGAGCAGTAATTTTGTTCAGTTTTATCCCTTCCTCTGGCCTTAAAGTATATTGAGCCACTGCCGGTCCAATATTCACATCCTCCATTGAAACAGTGATGTTGAAGTTAGCAAGAGTTTCTTTAATAATTTGGGCATTCTTTTTCACATCACCACTGTCAACTTTAGTATCAGAGTAACTTAAAAGCTCCAGATCAGGCTTCCTATAATCACTACCACTTTCTTCATCTCTGGCAAAAAGCGGTTTAAACTCATCTGATGGCTCCTCTTTTTTAAATTTCTCTTCCTTATCCTCAGTAGAAAGATCTTTCTTCTCCTCATCTACTCTCTGATGCACCTTTAACCCTCCAACCTTCTTTAGTTTCTCTTTAGAAACAAAATCTTGACTCTGGATTTTTTCTTTAATCCGGGTCAGTGAAGTATCAAATGTAAGTAAAACTGATGTCAAGAATAATCCAATTAAAATAATTAACGAGGCAACAAAACCAATCAGCTCCCCTAAAATCAAATTCACCCCATAGCCAATGTATCCTCCGGCAACTCCGTCTCTCGCAGCCTGCAAGGAATGATCCAAGACAAACAAATGAAAGAAACCACAAAGACTGACAACTCCCAAAACCAATCCTAACCCAATCGAGAACTTAAATTGGAATTTCTTAGGGTAAAATAAAAGAACTCCGATAATGATTAAAACTGCCGGAATTGGAAAAGCAATTACTCCGAAAACCAGACGCAAAAACTCACTCCAAACCTCCCCCAATCTCCCCGCGATCCCAAATAAACCCAAGAGGGTAATCCCTGAAATAACCAGTAAAAATACGGCTAAAAGCTCATGAGCGGTATCGGATTTTAGCTTAATCATCACATTCTCAGGTGGAGTTTCGCCTTCTTTAAAAACACCTAAGAATCTCTTGGGTTCTACTTTCTTTCTTCGCTTATAACTAGATTTTCTACGTCTTCTTTTGGCCATTATTATTAAGTCGTTTAACTAAAGTTTCATAAGTCCCTTCTTTCTCAGCCTTGCAAATCATTTCCGTCGCTCTTGCTAAAGAAGGAAAAGTCCCCGCATCACTCCAAAAGCCCTTAAACTTATATGATTTCATTTGGCCTTTCTCAATATAGGCATTATTAACATCTGTAATTTCCAGCTCACCCCGGCCGGAAGGTTTAAGAGTACGAATAACATCAAAAACTTTCCCATCATATAAGTACAATCCTGTCACAGCATATTTTGATTTTGGTTTATCTGGTTTTTCATCAATTTTCAAAACTCTATCACCATCTAGTTCTGGTACTCCAAAACGTTCTGGATCCGGAACTTCTTTCAAGAAAATTCTTGCACCTTCAAAAACTTTTTCAAACTCATCGACATACTCCTTAATATCATCCTGGAAAATATTGTCGCCTAAGACCACAACTATCTTTCCTTTATCAGCAAAGCTCTCTGCCATAGACAGTGCTTGAGCAATTCCTCCCGCTTCATCTTGAATCCGGTAGGTTATTTTGACTCCAAATTCCTTGCCAGAACCCAAAAGCTTCATGAAATCACCTGCGCCTTCAGGGCCAGTCACTAGGAAAATATCCTTAATTCCTGCTCTAATCAGAGTGGCCAAAGGATAATAAACCATTGGCTGGTCATGAACCGGCATGAGGTGCTTGTTAGTAACCTTTGTGATCGGAAACAACCTCGTCCCCATTCCTCCTGCTAAAATGACACCTTTCATATTAATGACTATTATTTAAAGAAAAAATTTAGTTTTTTCAAAGTCGGAAAATCCTGATCTTTCTCCGATAGAGTCGGGTTTTCAATCGGCCAATCTATCTTTAGACCCGGATCATTCCAAATTAATCCCCCTTCATCTTCTGGATGATAAAATTGATCACATTTATAAACAAACTCTGTGTCATCTTCCAAAGTCACAAAACCGTGTGCAAAACCCCCTGGAACCCAGAACATTTTCTTATTTTCAGCTGAGAGCTCTATGCCAAACCACTTTCCAAAAGTTTTTGAGCTCTTTCTTAGATCAACGGCTACATCATAGACCTTACCTTTAATCACCCGCACTAATTTTCCTTGGGGGTATTTTTCTTGAAAATGTAATCCCCTTAAAACACCTTTTTTAGATTTAGAGTGATTATCCTGAACAAAATCTACGTTGACGCCGTGTTTTTTAAATTCTTCTTTATTGTAAGTTTCCATGAAGAAGCCCCGCTGATCACCAAAAACTTCTGGTTCAATCACGTAGACATCTTCCAAATCAGTTTTTTTGAACTTGAATTCTGCCACTTAGTTATTTAGATAGTCTTCTAGCGCTTCCTCCCAACTCCGCAAGGGCTTTAATTTAGTGTTTAGAAGAATTGAGTTCTTCGGACGCTTTGCCGGAAGCGGATAGTCCTCTGTCGGAATCGGATTTACCTTAATGTCTATCTTCGCAAGTTCAAAAATCCTTTTTGCAAAACCACACCAACTTGCTTTGCCACTATTTACTGCGTGATAGATCCCAAAAGGCATTTTATTCTCAACAACTTCTTTTGTTAATTTTGCAACATCTTTCGTATAAGTCGGAGAACCGATCTGATCATCAATCACATTCAATTCATCTTTTTCTTTCCCTAACTTTAACATCGTTTCTACAAAGTTCTTGCCGTTTTTTCCATAGAGCCAAGAAATCCTGATCAAATAAAACTTATCTGTATTTTCCTGAAGTAACTTTTCACCCAAGGCTTTTGATTCTCCATAGACATTCAAAGGTGCAATGTTGTTTTCATCTTCTTTATAGCCTTCTTTATTTTTGCCGTTGAAGACATAGTCAGTGCTATAGTGGACAATTGGAATGTCTAGTTCTTTTGCAATTTTAGCTAAGTTCCCAACGACTTCTCCATTAATCAACATTGCTAGATCTCGGTTCTCTTCCGCATCATCAACTGCCGTATAAGCCGCCGCATTAATAATTGTCTCAGGTTTCAACTCCTTAATCTTCTTTTCGGTTAAACTAAAACTCGTGAGATCAAGTTCCTTCTTGTCCCACCCTATTATCTCATTTCCCTTAAAAACTTCCAAAAGATCTGCCCCCAACATTCCTTTTGCCCCCAAGATCAGAATCTTTAACTTATCTCCTCCCATACTGCTTCTTATAGTACTTCAAATATTCCCCCGATTTAATCTTCCTCCACCAATCTTCATTCTTTTGATACCACTCTACGGTTAACTCCATCCCTTTTTCAAAATCATATTTTGGTTTCCAGCCCAGTTTTTGAAGTTTAGAGGAATCAATTGCATAACGCAAGTCATGTCCCGGACGGTCTTTGACAAACTTGATTAAACTTTTTGGTTTATCAACTGCTTTGAGGATTGCTTCCGTCACTTCCAGATTAGTTTTCTCCTGATCAGCACCAACATTATAAATCTCTCCGATCTCACCTTTATGCAAAATCGAATCAATTGCCGAACAATGGTCTTCAACATAAATCCAATCCCGCACATTCTCGCCCTTACCATAGATAGGCAATTCCTTATCTTCCATTGCATTGGTAGTAAAGAGAGGAATTAATTTTTCGGGATATTGACTGGGACCGTAGTTATTAGAACAACGAGTAATAATCACTGGGGTATCAAAAGTCCTCTTATAAGCCAAAACTAAAAGATCTGCTCCAGCTTTGCTGGCTGAATAAGGACTAGAAGGATCGAGAAAATCAGTTTCTTTAAAAGAACCGTCATTAATGCTCCCATAAACTTCATCTGTGCTAACCTGGATATACTTTTTAATCTTATATTTATTGACTGCCTCAAGGAGAGTTTGGGCCCCAAAAATATCGGTCTTAATAAACGCCTGGGGGTCAGTGATAGAACGATCAACGTGAGTTTCGGCTGCAAAGTTAATAATCGCGTCAATGCCTTTTTCACAAATCCCTTCAACTGCTTTATCGTTACAAATATCTCCTTTAACAAAAGAGTAGTTGGGATTGTCCTCTACTTCTTTGAGATTTTCCAAGTTTCCCGCATACGTTAATTTATCCAGATTGATAATTTTATAATCCGGATGTTGTTTTAACATATAGCGGATAAAGTTACTGCCGATGAAACCGGCTCCACCAGTAACTAAGATTTTCATATTTTACCTACCAAAATTAATTTTGAATTTTTTAGACTTCCACAACCACCGGCAAAATCAAAGGCCTTCGCTCTGTTTTTGTATAAAGCTGCTGACCAACGTCATCGCGCAATCTAGCCCGCAAAGAATTATGATCTGTTGCCGCAAGATGTTTATTCTTAGCAATAACTTGTTTCACTTTTTGCCTGATTCCCTCAATTAATTCCTTACTCGCATCAACATAGACAAAACCACGCGAGATAATATCAGGACTACCAATGAGGTTGCCCTCGCGATCCAGACTGACCACAATCACAACCATTCCTTCACTTGCCATTGCTTTCCGGTCTCGCAAAACAATATGACTAACGTCACCAACCCCCAGACCATCAACCATCACATAGTCAGTATTCATTTTCCTGCGGGTTGCTTTTACGCCTTGCTTAGAAACTTCAATTACCTGCCCATTTCTAGCAACCACAACATGTTTATCGCTATAACCTAATTGTTTTGCCAAACGCCCATGAGTGACCAAAAGGAAATGATTGCCATGAATTGGCATTACATTTTTAGGTTTTACCAACCGCATCATCATCTTAAGCTCCTCGATTTTTGCATGACCACCAGTATGAATATCCATCATTTGATAATGAATCACATTACCGCCAGCTTTATAAATCAAATCTTTAAGATTTTGAACTGCTCTTTCATTCCCCGGAACAATTGAAGAAGAAAAAATAAAAGTATCACCTTTTTTAATACTAATCCGCCGATGCTCACCATTTGCAATTCTAACCAGCGCTGCTCTCTTCTCACCTTGTGCCCCAGTGCATAGAACCAAAACTTTATTATCTTTCATCCGATTAATCCTTGAAGCATCAACGAAGGTTCCTCGTTTTGCTATCAAGTAATGATTACGCAAAGCAATCTCAACAATATTCCGCATACTCCGTCCTTCAATTGCTACTTTACGATTATATTTCTGCGCCAAGTTAATAATCTCCTGGATGCGACTTACCAACGAGGCAAAAGTTGCAATAATCAAACGCCCCCTGGTCTTCGAAAAGATTTTATCCAGTTCACTCTCAATTCCTTTTTCTGAAATCTGATACCCCGGACTTCCTGCATTCGTACTGTCCGACATTAAAAGGTCCACTCCTTGTTCACCAAAGCGCACAATTTTGCCTACCTCAATTGGCTTTTCGCCAATCGGGCTAAAGTCAAACTTAAAGTCTCCAGCATGCAAAACATTTGCCGAATCAGTCCTAATGAAAATTCCGACGCCATCAGGAATATTATGGTTAACTCGGAAGAATTCCAACCGAAATTGCCCTAGTTTAATTTTACTATCACTAGTAATTCTCCTAATATCCAAAGAAGGAATGTTTTTATATTCCTCATGCTTCTTTTGAATAATTGCTTCAGTAAGTCCAGTACAATAAAGTGGTGGATTACCCAAACGTGACATTAAGTGAGAAATCGCTCCAATGTGATCATAATGTCCATGAGTAATTACCACCCCTTTGATTTGCTTTTCTTTTCCTTTTAGAGATTCAATATTCGGAATAATATAATCAATTCCCGGCATATCTTCTTCCGGGAACTGCAGTCCCATATCAACAATTAAAATATCCCCTTTGTACTCAAAGATGGTCATGTTTCGACCAACTTCTTCCAACCCTCCTAAGGGAATGATTTTTAGCTTGCTACGCCCGGCACCAGACGGTGCTGGACGGCGTCCCGTCGGACGGGATCTATTTTTGAATCTTTTTCTCATCTTAAAATAATTAAAATCTATATTTTTAAAACATTCCTATTTGTTCATCTTTATTACTTAACTCTGAAACCTTGTTATTTTTTGCTTTATCGCTAGCTTCTGAGCTGTCTTCTTCTTTTAACTGATCAGTCTTTTTTAATACCTGAGGAATTTTCTTAAAATCATCTTCAATCACTGGCCGCATATTTCCTCGATAAAGCCCCGCTGCGGGGTGATACATCGGAAGATAGACTTGTCCTTTGTAACGTTTAGGTTGAGCATGAACGTCAGTAATTTTTAAATTCGGCAAGAACTGATCCATTGAATGTCTGCCCAAAGTCACAATTAACCTTGGTTTAATAATTTCAATCTGCTCCTTAAGCCAAGGTAAGCAAGCTTCTACTTCTTGCGGAAGGGGATCACGGTTATTGGGAGGACGGCATTTGATAATGTTGGCAATGAAAACGTCTTCGCGCTTTAGATCTATCGACACAAGGAGTTCTTCTAAAAATTTTCCTGCCGCTCCCACAAAAGGTCTTCCCTGTTGATCCTCATGAAACCCAGGGCCCTCTCCGATAAACATAATCTCGGCATTTGGATTCCCTTCGCCAGGAACAACATTCATACGACTCTCTGCTAGATCGCACTTTTGACATTTTGAAACTTTTTGATTAAATTCTTCAAGTTCATCCATAGAAATATATCACTTTAGAAACCCCTCCCCTAAAATTCCTGCGTCCAGACGGAATAAATTAAGAATGACCCTATCTTGAG
>SOKK01000073.1 GCA_004374725.1 Patescibacteria group bacterium
TTTCAGTTTACTTTTCCCTAGCGAAGAGGCGAGTACAATTGGAACAACCGGCAGGATACAGGGAGATAAAATTGTCATTATTCCCGCTAAGAAAGCGAGAAAGTAAATTGGCATCGGGTTTTTTAGTTCTTTCCTTAATTATAGCACTAAAATTTTAGGCTATGAAAAACCCGCCCTTTTGGGGCGGGGTTGATGATTAGGGAGGTTAGTTGGGACTCGTCTTGTGGAAGACGGCATAGGCGTAGTACTTTTCGCCGTTCTCCCTCACGCTTCCGAGATAGAAAACACCTTTCCAGCCGTAGCGTCTTTTGAGATTCTTGAAGTGGTCGTCGTTTTCTTTCTGGTCGAAGACTTTAACTTGGAGGATTCCTGCCCGTGGCTTAGCGCCGTTGCGGCTGTTCCATGCGCGAAGTTCCAGGGAATGGCGATGGTGGCAGACTCGTTTGTCTCTGTAGCCGTCGCTGTTAGGTTTTAAGATCTCGATCCAGTAGCCATTGCCGTTGTATCCCTTGCTGTTACTTTTGGAAACTAGATCGCTCTTGTCTATGATGAAGTGGCGGGCGACGCGACGGCGTGCTCTCTCTTTGGGAAGGGGAGCAATGTTGGTAACTCCTCGGGAGAGGACAAGCTCCCTGGCTTTCATAATAAACCTCCTCTGGCTGTAACTGGGGTTAACTTCTGGGTTTTTAATCTTCGCTCCACAACGGAACTATCTACCCTATCACATTTCTCTCTCCTTGTCAATCTTTAAGAGATGAGAAAAACCCGCCTCTTTAGAAGCGGATTTTTAGGTTGAAGTTCTAAGTTATTTATAGGATATTATCGACTAACCAGCGCGTTCCAGATTTTACGACTTCGTAGGTTTTAGTTTCCGAACTAGTGCTGCCACCAACCTGATAAGTATCTCTTAGCACAAAGCGGTACTTTGAATTACCGATTCGGCTATTACTCCTGATGCTGTAGCTTTGAAGCCCGGTCCCCGCACCTTGAATTGAAGTCAGGATTGCCTGGCCGTCAGCGCTGCTCTGGAATTCGGAGGTGGTGTTGTTATAGAAGCCGCTTACGCTATTATTCTTAAGAGCGTTTTCAAAGTTGGTCATTATTGTGGTTGCGGAGGCGAGGTTCTTAGCGCGCCGCTCTTCAAGAGCTTTTTGTTCTTCGGCTTCTCTTTGCGCTTCTTCTAAAGCTTCTTGTTGCGCTTTTTGTTCATCGGAGAGTGTCTTGCCTAAAATCAAAGCTTGAATTATTGTCGGCATTTCTGAAATTTTTTCTTCAAAATCACCCTCAATTAGGCCATCGGAATTGTCTTTAAGGTCGTTATAGGAATCCTTAAGGTTATCGGCTTTTTCTTGGAGCTCCTCGGCCTCAGTGCCGGTGGCTTCTTCAGTTTCGTTTTCTGTAGTTGTGGTTTCAGTTGTGATGCTTTCACTTTCTTTTCCATAGTCTTCGGTGAGATCTTCGATTTCGACGAGGTAATCGTAGTATTTACCGAGATAGTCATTAGTTTTGTCTTTGATTGCTTGCTGTTTCCCACCTTTAGTTTTAAGATCCTCAACGGTTTCAGCGTCTTCTTTGAGTTTATCTTTCAGTTCTTTGGTATCGTCAGTAAGGTCACCAATGTCCTCAATGTTATCTAGCTCTTCAAATTTTTCTGCGAGGATCTTTCCTTCTTCCAAACTCTCTTTAGTAATATTTTTAATCTTGTTATCAAAACTTCTTGCTTCAATGTTCTTATAAAGTGCACATCCCCCAATACTGCCTCCGACAAGAACAAGAATGGCAATAATCACACTAATAATGATAATTTTTTTTCTCCGCTTTCGCGAAGACAAGCTTTTTACTTTTTCGCTTTCAGTTTTTTTGATGTCATTTATAGACTGGGCTTTTGCTTTCGGTTTTTCGAGTTTTGTGCCGCAGTCTTGGCAGAATTTCCCCTCATCGGGATTACTTTTCCCACATTTTGTGCAAAGCATAATTGATGCTAATTAGATAGTAATTTCTGCTGTTATTATAGCACTTTTGAGTGAGGAATAAAGGGGATTGACTTTGAATTTTATTGACACAAGCCCGTTTTTTTGATATAATAGAGTAACGAGCCTCGCAAAGCGAGGCGAATCCCGAGCCTCTTTATTTCTCAATAAAAGGCGAGGGAACCCGCTGAAATAGCTACCGGGATTTTAACTAAAAATTTCCTTAGCTAAGAGCCAGGAATTGGCTTTATTAATGATGCGAGGAAAGATTCCAAAGCAAAATAAGCTTGGGGGTGTTGTTTTGGTATTGAGTGAGCTAAAATAAACAATAGAGATAAAAAATTCAAAGGAGGGTTCAAGTGAGAAAAATTAAGTTTAAAGCTTGGCTTAAGAAGGCCAAAAAGTCAAAATCACTAATATTTTTGTCAGCACTTGGCATTCTGATTTTAGTGGTTTTTTTAGTTAGTCCTTTGCACAGCGCGGCCTCAACTTTCCGGGCGAATTGGGACTCTGGAAGTTTAAATGCCAATTATGCAATTGGTTCCAAGACCGCACAGAACGATGGTACTCCCGCAGAAATTGT
>SOKK01000083.1 GCA_004374725.1 Patescibacteria group bacterium
ATTCTTCCGGGGGAGTTCCGTAGGGTTCAAGAAGCTTGGGGAGCTTAGCAAGAAGGTCGTCAGGCTTTATACCTTCTTGCTTTATTATCTTACTCGGTGGGGGCGTGGTGTGCGGCCTAGGGTAGTAGTTAAGGGAGATGACTACGGGGGTTGCAGTGAGAGCGAAGCAGGTAATGTAGTAAAGCGGCTTGGCGATGATTCTTGCGGGTTTCTCTCCGATGACGTGTCTAAGAAAATACTCTAGTACTGCCTTGCGGTTTTTAACTACCCCGGTGATGAACCTGGAAAGCCGGATCTTCCGTTTCTCCTCCATACCTTCCTTCCACCTCCTTTCAAGGCGTTTTTCTTTTTTGTTAAAGAAAAAAGGGCTTTGTTAAAGTGCGAATTCTCCTTTTTTATGACTTTTCATCCTAGCATTTCTTGAGAGTTTGTCAAGATTTAGGGCAAATGCTAAAATAACCTTGAGTTTAATAGTTTTTTAGAGATTTCAATGCGGAGAATCTCAATTTTAGATTTACCCTTAGATTGCCTGACCTTTGAAGAAGCTATCCGGAGGTGCGATCAACTGATTGGAACTCCGCGGTTAAAATGGGCAGTGACTTTAAATCCGGAGATTGCTGTTTTTGCTCAAAAGGACTCGGAGCTTAAGAGGGCGATTCAAGAAGCTGATTTAGTGACGGCGGACGGAACTGGTTTGCTTTGGGGAGCGACTAGACTTCAAGGTAAAAAATCAGAATCTTTTTTAGTAAAGTGGTTTAAGACATTTGGCAGTGGTGTTAGATTCTTTTTCTCTCCAAGCTATCGGAGAAGAGTAATCCCTAAGAGAGTTGCTGGAGTGGATCTTGTGAAAGTACTCTTTGCTCTTTGTGCAAAACGTGGTTATCGAGTTTTTCTTTTAGGGGGTAGTAAGGAAGTAGCTCTGAAGCTAAAGGAGAAATTAAAAGAAAAATATCCCCGGATTCAGGTTGTGGGAGCAATGGAAGGTTTTTCTTTGGAGGTAAAGAGTAATCGATTAGAGGTCTTGGGAAAAGGTCAAGAGGACAAGGTTTTTTCTGAAATTCAGAGCGCTAAACCTCACCTTCTTCTAGTTGCCTTTGGTCCTCCTAAGCAGGAGCGTTGGATCTATCAAAATCAGAATAAATTAGGAGATGTTAAATTAGCAATTGGTGTCGGGGGGACGTTTGATTTTTTGACCGGCCGTACTAGGAGAGCACCAAGGTTTGTTCAGAAGATGGGGTTGGAGTTTATCTGGCGTCTTTTTACTCAGCCAAAGCGCTTTGGGCGAATGATCACAACAATTCCTAAGTTTGTGAGACTGATTACTAATAATGATTAATTAAAAATGCAAAAGCTTGTCCCTGCGAAGGCAGGGATCAAAATGCAAAAGTTGAATAAAATAGTAGTTGTCATTCTGGGAATCTTCCTTCTGATTCCTGTTCTGGGTTTAGCGGGTGATTATCAAATCACGCCACCTTCTGACAATGACCCGGTAGTTACACTCACTACCAGTCAGGGAGTGATTAAGTTTAAACTCTTTTCTAATGAAGCCCCTAGGGCATGTGAGAATTTCTGGAAATTAGCTGAAAAAGGTTATTATAATGGCCTGATTTTCCATCGAGTGATTAAAGATTTTATGATTCAGACCGGAGATCCAAAGGGTGACGGCACGGGTGGTGAAAGTGTTTGGGGTGAGCCGTTTGAGGATGAGTTTTCTGATCAACTGAAAAATATCCGCGGGGCGGTTTCAATGGCAAATAGTGGTGAGAACACTAATGGTAGCCAGTTCTTTATTTGTCAAAAGGATCAACCTTCTCTTGATA
Organism: Patescibacteria group bacterium; assembly: GCA_004374725.1. Classification (GTDB taxonomy): domain Bacteria; phylum Patescibacteriota; class SOKK01; order SOKK01; family SOKK01; genus SOKK01. The sequence goes on from SOKK01000083.1 coordinate 1,821, forward strand.
ATAAACATACTGTCTTCGGACAAGTTTACGAAGGAATAGAGGTGGTTGATAAAATTGCTAGTGCCAAGACAGATGATAATGATAAACCAGTTAAAGAAATCAAAATCGAGGAAGTAGAAACCTCAGGAAAATTTCCTGGGTGGTTTGATAAATACGGAATGACAATTATTTGGGTTATTGCTGGGGCAGGAGTTTTAGCTCTGATTATTTTTGTTTTTATCAAAACTCGCCGGAGCGGAATGACGAGAGCGGAACGTAGGAGAAGAATGAAATAATGCATAATGATTAATGAATAATGAAAGATAACCAAGCAATTAAAGTTCGCTTTGCTCCCTCACCAACGGGTTTTTTGCATGTGGGCGGGCTTCGGACGGCCTTGTATAATTACCTTTTTGCTAGGAAGAATAAGGGAAAGTTTGTTTTAAGGATTGAAGACACTGATCGCAATCGTTTTGTGAAGGGAGCGGTAAAACAGATTATTCAGACAATGCATTGGGCAGGGATTGATTATGATGAAGGACCAGAGAAGGGAGGACCGAATGCTCCCTATATTCAATCGGAACGTTTGGAGATCTATCAGAAGCATGCGAAGGAACTGGTAGAAAAAAGAAAGGCCTATTATTGTTTCTGTGATCCAGTGCGTTTGAAAACTGCGCGCCAAAAACAGACCCAAGAAGGAAAACCACCAAGGTACAATCGCCATTGTCGCGGATTGAAACAAAAAAAGGTTGAAGAATTGAAAAAGAAAAAACCTTACGTTATTCGTTTGAAAGTTCCCGATAATCAAAAGATAAAATTCAAGGATCTTATTCGAGGGGAGGTGGAAATTGACTCCGATGACTTGGATGATCAGATTCTTCAGAAATCCGATGGCTATCCTACTTATCATTTGGCTAACACAGTCGATGATCATTTGATGGAAATCACGCATGTCATTCGCGGCGAAGAATGGATTCCGAGTACCCCGAAGCACATTTTAATCTATAAGGCCCTTGGCTGGGAAATTCCTGAATTTGCCCATCTACCGTTGCTTTTAAACAAGGATAAGAGCAAGTTGAGTAAGAGAGACCTTTGTGTTTCGGTAGAAGATTATATGGAAGAGGGCTATCTCCCAGAAGCGATGATTAATTTTGTAGCGCTCTTAGGTTGGAATACCAAAGATGAGAATGAAATCTATTGCCTAGATGAACTAGTTAAACAGTTTGATCTCAAGCGTGTTCACAAAGGTGGGGCAGTTTTTGACTTAGAAAAATTGAATTGGCTGAACGGGAAATACGTTCGTCAAATGAAATTAGAGGACCTTACTCATGAATGTAAGCCATACTTAGAAAGTTACCTCAAAAAAATAGAAAAAAAGATTGATAAGAGTTTAGTGAATGATCAGTATTTCAAAGAGGTTGTGAAACTTTTCCAAGAACGTCTGATAAAAATTTCTGATATAAAGGGACTTGTTGATTACTTTTTCTTGAAAGAAATAGACTATGATAAAAAACTTTTGATTTTCAAGAAAAGCAATTTAGAAAAAACAAAATTGGGATTGGAAAAGGTGTTGGAGAGATTAGAAAAGGTTGAGTTAAAGAACTGGGAACCAGATAATTTAAATGCGATTTTGGAGGCAATAGTCAAAGGAAGTGATCTAGAACCTGGAGATGTCTTTTGGCCTGTCAGGGCTGCGCTCTCTGGAAGAGAAGCTTCCCCGAGTCCCCCGGAGTTACTGGAGGTTTTGGGGAAAGAACGTAGTTTAGAAAGGGTTAAGAGGGCTTTGGAAAAGCTGAAATAGACCGAAACCCTTGACTTTTACTAGAAATTCTGTATACTAGAGTAGAAGTAGGTTCTCAAATGGTTTTCTCATTTCGCACCCACTCGGGTGCGATTATGTTTAAAAGGCAGTTTAATTTGTATACGACAAAAGTGAGACCAATAACTATCTGAGTGGTAGACCCTATTATTTATTTGTTAATTAGAAAGAAAATCTATCTTATGGGTAAGAAATTATATGTTGGTGGAATCTCTTATGATACCACCGAAGATGGTTTGAAAGAAGCTTTCTCAAAAGAAGGAACAGTAGAATCAGCAACGATTATCACAGACAAATTCTCAGGACGTTCAAAAGGATTTGGTTTTGTGGAAATGTCCTCTGACGAAGAGGCAGAGAAAGCAAAAGAAGCGTTTGACGGTAAGGAGCTTGATGGCCGTACCCTCAAAGTTGATGAAGCGCGACCAATGAAGAAGCGTGATGACAGTGGTGGTGGATACGGCGGCGATAAATTCTAAAGAACCAGCTTAGATAAAATAAAAACTCGTCTGTTCTAGGCGAGTTTTTATGTTGGATTATCTTGGATTCTCGTATGTTATAATAGGAATGACTTTTTCGGGAGTCGTCTAATGGTAGGACGACAGGTTCTGGTCCTGTTAATCGGGGTTCGAATCCCTGCTCCCGAGCCAAACTCTGCCCCCTCGGGGCTTCCTGCCTGCCGGTTTACATACCGGTAGGTATGCAGGCAGGCGTTTGGCAGGCCAATCTAAGCTTTCATTTTCTCTTAGGAATTCTTTTGATGTTTGGATTTAAATTGTTTTTTGATTAGGGAATTGTTGCATTTTCTTCTATTTCCGCTATAATTAAACTGCTCTAATCACAAACAGGGGGAGATGAATATTTTTGAAAATTTTGATTATCTGAAAATTTTTGAATGGCTAAGCAGCAACGGCCTTCGCGTTTTAATCGTGGTCGTCGCTGCTTTTTTAATTGATGTTTTAAGCCGCTGGATTTTTGGCAGTCTGATTGCAAAAGTGATTGCCAAAAATAAGATTGGTGATCTGGGTCCTTCTGAGCGCAAGCAACGCGCGAAGACAGTCCGGAATGTTTTCGAAAAGACAGTCACCGCAGTTGTGTTTATAGTAATGGTGATTATGGTCCTAAGCGAATTAGGAGTGAGAGTTTCCTCGCTTCTGGTTGGTGCGGGAGTGATTGGGATTGTGATTGGTTTTGGCGCCCAGAGTATCATTAAAGATGTTTTAAACGGCGTTTTTATTCTAGTTGAAAACCAATACGACATTGGAGATGTGATTGGAATCAATAAATTAACAGGGACAGTCACGGAATTTAATTTGAGAAGGACAGTAATCCGGAGCTTGGATGGAATTGAGCACACGATCCCCAATGGTGAAATTGGGATTGTTTCTAATCGCACCAAGCATTGGTCCAAGGCAATGCTAGATGTCCCCGTTGATTATGACTCTGATGTTGATAAGGTGATGGAAGTTATTGATAAAGTTGGACAAGATTTAGCCAAGGATAAAGATTACAAAGATTTTATTATCAATCCTTTGCATGTTTTGGGTTTAGATGATTTTGGGGAATCAGGTTTAATTTTTAAGGTCCTGGGGAAAACTAAAGCGCAAAAACAATGGCGGGTCAAACGCGAGTTTAGAAGACGTCTAAAAATAGAGTTTGACAAAGAAGGAATTGAAATTCCCTACCCTCATCGAGTGATCATTGAGAAAAAGAAAAAATAGAGATGATTCACGAATCACCTCTACGATTTACTTTATTTTTTTAGTTTTTTCTGTTAAAATGTAACTGGATTAAAGACTGACCTTAAAAGAAGGGATTTAACTTATTTATAAATATTAATTAAGGGGAGAAAACATGGCAAAGCGTAAGCGAAAAAAGGCTGCTCGCTCCGCGAAGCGAGCTCGTCCTAAGAAAAGAGTAGCACGTCGAAAACCTGCACGACGTAAACCCGCTAAAAGGCGAGGCAAGAAGAAAGTAGCAAGAAGAGCAGGTGCAAAACAGGTACGGGATAATCTGAAAAAGCAGGTCGAGGCAAAAGAGAAACAAATGAAAGCAGCAAAGAGAAAACCGCAGGTCCGCAAAGCCCTCACTCAAGTGAAGAAGTTCGAGAAGGGTCTTGATGCTAAAATCAAGGGCCAGAGAGAAAAAGTTAAGAAAGCAACCAAGAAGAGTGTCCTGAAGAAGGAAAAAGAAGTGTTGCAGGTATATTTGTCTGTGAAGAAGACTGCGGTTAAAGCTGCAAAGAAAACTGCTACTACACTTTTGCGGAAGAAAAAATTATAAAACTTAGTTTGGATAATCAAGGAGCGGGCATGTCTTTCTCATAAGATGTGCCCACCCTCTTTGGGGTCTTTTTGAAAACAGATGACCTCGCTGGGTTATCTGTTTTTGTAACTCTGGGGTTTTTGTGTATACTAGAAATAGATTATGTATAAATTGGAGAAAGCTAGTAAAAATAAATATCGGATAGAGAAGCATGGCTCGATGAAGGCCGATGTCGTAGTTTATATTAATGAGAAACTGAAGGCCGATATTCGAGGGGATCAATCAATAGAGCAGTTGGTTAGTGCAGCAACTCTTAAGGGGGTTTTAAGCCCAGTTGTGGGGATGCCGGATATCCATGAAGGTTATGGACTTCCAATTGGTGGGGTGATGGCGATGCCGGAGGATGGCCTGGTTTCAGCGGGAGCGGTGGGAATGGACATTAACTGTGGTGCAAGATTGGTCCGCTCAAACATTAGTTCAAAAGATCTTGATCGTTCTACCCTCAGGAATTTGATGATTGGGATTGAGAGTAAGGTACCTTTGGGGACAGGAGGAAAAAATAGAGCAGGGGAAATTATTCCTCTTGAAGAGATTGCAAAGAAAGGTGCAGCGGCTTGTGTTCAGAAAGGTTTTGGAGTCAAAGAGGATCTTGAACATACTGAGGAGAATGGTTCTCTTGGAAGAGCTACTCTAGCCACTTGCTCAAAGCGCGCGGTTGAGCGTGGCCGAGTTCAACTGGGGACTTTGGGAGCCGGGAATCATTTCATTGATTTATTGAATGTTGCTGAGATTTATGATGAAGAGACTGCGAGAGTTTTTGGCTTAGAGAAAGGAAATTTAGCGGTGATGATTCATTGTGGGAGTCGGGGTTTCGGTCATCAGGTTTGTACGGATTACACGGAAATCTTTTGGAATAAAGCCCAAGAACTAGGAATTGAAATTCCCCTTAAGGGTTTGGCAGCGGCACCAATTAAATCAAAAGAAGGCCAAGATTATTTGGAGGCAATGGCAGCTTCGGTGAACTTCGCTTTTGCTAATCGCCAGTTGATCATGCATAATGTCCGAACAGTGTTTGAAGAAGTTTTGGAAAGCGGCTGGAAAAAGTTAGGCTTAGATCTTGTTTATGATGTTGCACATAATATTGCAAAGTGGGAAGAACATCAAGGCAAAAAAGTTTTGATTCATCGCAAGGGTGCCACGCGTGCTCTCCCTAAGGGTCACAAGTTAAATCCCAGGACTTATCTGGAAACCGGTCACCCCGCCTTGATCCCCGGTTCAATGGGAACAGCTTCTTACGTCGTGGTTGGAACTAAGGATTGTGAAGAATCTTACTACTCTGTTAATCATGGCGCCGGTCGGCGTTTAGCCCGCGGGGAAGCCAAAAGAAGTGTGGATTTAAAAGAGTTTGAAAAATGGATGGAGAAAAAAGACATCTTAATTAATGAGCGCAACCTAGAGTTTGTCAAAGACGAATCCCCTTTTGCCTATAAAAATGTTGAGGAAGTGATTTCGGTTTTAGAAGAACAAGGGATGATTAAAAAAGTTGCGAAGTTAGAGCCAATCGGTGTGATTATTGGAGTGAATCGAAGAAGGAGAAGATAGGTCAAAGGTCAAAGGTTAGAGGTTAAAGGTATTCAAAAAACAGAGTTCTGTGAAACCCTGTTTTTTAATAGGCCCGAACTGAGCGTAGCGAAGCTTCCTATTGTTTTAGTTTGTCTAAAATCAGTTCTGGCACAGGACTATTTTGAATTGCAGTTTCTTTAGTAATCACACCTGCTTTGTAAAGATTAAGTAATGAAGCATTCATTGATTGCATCCCGCGGATCTTTCCAGTTTGAATTGCATTCTTAATTTGGTAAGTCTTGCCACTTCGAATTAAGTTTTTAATTGCATTATCGACAAACATTACTTCGGCAGCTGCAACTCTTCTTCCTTGCTTTGTTGGAACTAGTCTTTGAGCAATTGTGCCTACTAAAGTCGCAGCGAGCTGGGTTCTAATTTGAGCTTGTTTTGTACTCGGAAAAACATCGATAATACGGTCAATTGTTTCGGCGGCATTATTTGTGTGTAAAGTTGCAAAGACAAGGTGACCGGTCTCGGCAGCGGTTAAGGTGTTCTGAATCGTTTCTAAGTCCCGCATCTCGCCGACCAAGAGAACATCAGGATCTTCTCTCAAGCTAGAGCGCAGTGCCTTAGCGAACGAAAGGGTATCACTACCAACTTCGCGCTGGGTGATAATGCTACTTTTGTTTTGATAAACGTATTCAATTGGATCTTCAATTGTGATGATGTGAGTATTTCTGGTTTTATTAACTTCATTGACCAAAGCAGCAAGGGTTGTAGACTTTCCCTGGCCACTTGAACCTGTGACTAAAACTAATCCTTGTTTTAAATTACAAAAGTTTTTAATTGTTTCTGGTAAACCAAGTTGAACAATTTCTGGAATTTCGTTTGAAATTAAACGCATCGCAATGCTCGGGTTGCCTCGTTCAGTGTAGACATTAACGCGGAAGCGATAATTTTCAAATTCAAAGGCGAGATCTAATTCTCTATCTTTTATAAAACGTTGCGTTTGCTCTTCGTTTAAAAGTTCTTTAACCAAATTTGCTAGATCACTATCTTTTAGGATATCAAAATCTGCCAAAGGTTTTAAAACCCCATTCAAACGCACAATCGGAGCAACCCCAACTTTCAGATGGATATCCGAAATCGGCTCTTTGACGGCAATTTCTATAATTTGATTGAGCTTCATTAAAACGCTTATTTACTGATTCGTTACTCTATTATAGCACAAAATCTGGCTTGTGTAAAGGGGATTTTGGATAAGAAAAAACCGCTCCTCAAGAAGAGAGGTATGGTTTTTATTTGTTGCTATCAAAGGCTAGTGGTATAGCGAACTCGCATTTTGCGATCGTTGCCTTCGAGGCCGAACCCATAATAGAGCTCGAGACACCCTTTCTCTCCGAAATTCAAGCCGGTGTTGGGACCGGTGGTTAATGATTTCGGGGAGTTATCGGAATAGACGCATCCCTCGATTTGGCCGCAGATGAAAAGCCCGATATCTTTAAATATCTTGAGCCTCAGCTGCTGCCGTCCCCAGTAGTAGTCGGGGTTGTTGGTGCGCGGCATCCCCCACATATTTAACGAGTCGAGGGATACCCTTTCCCATCTCCCGCAGCCGATCATGCAGCCCAATGCTTTGTCGATGTGGCCTACTCGGTCATCGGGGTTGACGACGAT